>NZ_JBNUPG010000004.1:0-172634 GCF_050409545.1 Facklamia sp. P12932
ACAACTCCTTCCTTTTGGCAACAAAGACAGCTATCAACAGGATAGGTCAGTGTACACTTTATGTGAAGCTTATTTTTGATCGTTTCCCCACAATTATCAGATAATTTTACGTTAAGGTCTTTTATAGTGAGTAATGTTCGTATATCATGAGTTATAGCACAGAGTCCTTTCTATTTTAGTTACCACTTTTAATAGATCGGACTTTTGTGTTTTTATGTAGCAAAAAATAGGATGGAAGGAAGAGTTTTTCTTCCATCAACCCTATTTATTATAGAATATAAAGAAGAAGGTTTACTGGAAGAAGCTACGATAAAAGAAGAAAGAGAGGACTTAATCAATATAGTAGGAAATCTTATCAAAGATCCAGAACCATTAGAGATAAAGGATAATCAAGGAGAGAAACTTAAGGTGGCTAATTTTATCTTGGTTTCTAATGACAAGGAGGGAGGAAAGAATTACCACTCTTGTTCAGCCTATGGGGACAAAGCAAAAGGAATGGAAAACCTTAAACAGGGAGATTTTATGAGAGTGTTTGGGCAAACAAAGAACACACTAGGTGCTGATGGAAAAGAATACACAAACATAAGGGTTCTATCATCAAAGCTCTTAAAAGCAAAAGAGAAAGGCCAGGAGAAAAGTCCTAAAAAAGATTCCATCCTTGGAGTTATAAAGAAGTGCAAGACAGAGGATAAGGGCAAAGACTCGGAAAAGGCAGATAAAAAAATAGAAACAGAAAGATAAGATTGGCGGTGTGGTCTTCGAACTGCACCGTTTTTTAGATTAATTTCAAAATCAAATGTAATAATAGTAAAAACATTTATTAGCTTTAACTTCTAATCATGGTGGAACGAGTAACAATTATTAATATTTATTAATATATTGATGGAAAAAGCCTTTTTTAAGGATAAAAAGCTTTAAATAATAAATAATATAAGTATAATGAAAGCGTACCCATTAAATTTGTTGGCATATTAGTTTATTATGTGAAACAGAATTAATAGGTATATTTATACAAATCTTTAGGTCGACAAAGAGATTTATCAATATGTTATAATTTATAGTGATATTACGAAAGTGAGGAAATTATGGAAAATAATATAGCGATGTTTCAAGAATTAGATGATCAAATCTTAATGGAAGTATCTGGTGGCTTTTTTGGCCCAGTTTTATTTACAGTTTGGGGAACTAAAGTTTTGGTTGGACATGCTTTATCAGCTGGTGTAGCATTAGGATTTGCTGCATTAGCAACGAATTAATAAGAGAGGTAAAGAATGAATAAAAATTTTCAAAATCTAAATAATTATGAATTACTATAAATTGAAGGTGGATCTATATCAGGAGCTTTAGCATTAGCTTGGGGTATTACAAAGGCTGGTGTGATTGTAGCAGGAACAGCTACAACAGTTTATGTTGCTGGTAAGGCTGTGAAAAAGGCTGGAGATTGGATTTGGTCAAAAATTAATTAGAAAATTATTTATAAAATTTTAAATTAATTTATTTACAAAGGAGAATTAATGAAAACAGAAATACTTAGGGTACTTAAAATTGTATTGCTATTTTTTTCTTTATTTGTGATTAATATTATATTTTTTAAAATTATTTCATTTTTAGGATTTAGTGTTATTATGACAGAACTAAGTTTTTTGGTGCCTCCGTTATTTGCAACAATTTTTTTGTTGTTAATTGGTAAATATGTAAAAGCTAAGTAGCGGTATGATTAGGCATATATAATATTTAATGGTTAACTATAAAATCGTAATAATTATTTGAATATGTATAGTAATCGTAGTGGCTATATGTGCTTTAAATAATAAAATATTATAGATTTTAAGGATATTTATCTATATAATGAAGTTTTGCTAGGACTATTTTATTTATATATAAATATGTAATAGCGGAAAATAAAATTAGAGAAATCTAAAGATTTATTATTAAAGCGTTATGTCAAATTCGTTAAATCTTATCAATAAATAATGAAATAGTAAGAGTGCCAAAAGCAAAATTCATGGTTTAGTACAGCTATACAGATATAATTATATGTTAATCTAACTATATATAAATATAAATTTCTATAGAAACTCTTTTGCTGTTCTAACGATAAGATAAAAAAACATTTAGAATCTTAATACTTTTAAAACGCCTTCAACAAATTGTTTTCGACCAATTTTTGAGGGTGTTTTATTAGTATCTTTTTTTTGCTTTATAGTATTTTAGGAGGAATATGAAATATTATTGTATAAAACAACATGATATTACTGATTGTGGTGCAGCATGTTTAGCAACAATTAGTAAACAAAATGGATATAAAATTGGAATAACAAAAATAAGGGAGGTTGCAGGAACAGATAAACAAGGAACTAATGCATTAGGTCTTATAAAAGCAGCAGAACAATTAGGATTTACGGCTAAAGGAGTAAGTAGAAGAAAATAAGAGCAATAATGCTTTTATTGTACTATTAGCTATAGTTAGCTTGATGATTGCTCTATGGGTAGTTATTAAACGAACTATAAATGTAAAAACAATTTGACATTTTTGGATAAATGAATTAAGCTATATATGTCAAAATAATTTTACATATAAGGAGAGATAATAATGGAAATGGGAAATACTTTTTGGGGTTTATGGTTATTTATAATTGTTTTTATTCTGTGTATTTTAGCAATAATATGGACGATGCTAGAAGTGTTTAAGCAAGGGGATGAAAGAAGGCAAAAAATTATACATGAAGCATCGACTGAGACATTCATTATTGGGATTGTGATATTGTTTTTTGAATCAATGTATATGATTTATCAAAATAATGTTGGATTTAACAATTACCATTCTAACCCGTTAATTGAATTAGCAGTAATCTGCATTATATTTTTAATAGATTTAAGACTAAAAATTAGAAAGTTCAGTTAATCTATGAATAATAAAATCAAAGAACTAAGAATTAAGAAGGGTTGGTCTCAAGCCCAACTTGCGGATAAGTGCAATGTTACCAGACAAACAATTAATGCAATTGAAAATAACAAATACGATCCGAGTCTACAACTTGCTTTTAATATGGCAAAGCATTTAGATACAATGGTTGATGAACTTTTTATTAGTGATCAGTAGATTTCTGGAAATTGATGCAGCATATAGATAACTGTTACATTAATTCCATAATCATTCGTATATAAGAATGAGTTTTGTGAATGCTCCTAGCTTTATTTGTGGAAACTTAATGGTAGCGATTCATTGACTTTTTATTAAAAAATAAAAATGGTGTCAATGAATCGAATGGCTCCATCGACACCATAAATTTTAGAGGTGTTCAATCAGTCGGATAGGATAGAAATAATAATAAAGTATTTTAGATAAGATTAAGAACTTTCTAAAAATAGCTAAGAACTTTTTCTTAGCTATTTTTGAAATCCACTTAAATTCATTCGTGTTCTTTATTAAAAGAAATCTTGACTTAACTGAGAATAATATCGAACAGCTTTAAGCGCATTGTGCCATCCATTCAGTTTTTTAAAGCGATCGGTTTGACTCATATTTGGTTGGAAAACTTCGTTCTCGGATACTAAAGCTCTCAATTCATCTAAATCCTTCCAGTAACCCACAGCTAATCCAGCCAGATATGCAGCACCTAAACCGGTTGTTTCTAAACGTTCAACGCGTTCAACTGTTTTATTAAGAATATCGGCTTGAAATTGGATGAGTAAGTTATTTTGAGCAAGGCCACCATCAACATGTAAAACATCCAGCGCAATTCCAGTGTCTGATTCCATTAAGTCAATAATGTCATAGACTTGGTAAGCTAATGATTCAAAAGTAGCAAGGATAAGTTCCCTTTTAGTCGTATAGTCATCCATGCCTAAAATAGCCCCTCTGACATTCGTTTCCCAATAAGGAGCTTCAATTCCTTTAAAAGTTGGAAGAAAATAGACGGAAGACTTTGGATTTGCCATGAGAGCCAGCTTTTCTGAATCTTCAATCGTTTCAAATAATTCTAAACCGTCTTTTAACCATTCAATGGCACTTCCAGAAATTAAAGCAGCCCCTTCTAAAGCATAATTAATTTGACCATCGATCGAATAGGCAATGGTTGTCAGTAAATGATTGTTTGATAATTTGGCTTCAGTCCCGGTATTCATAACAATAAATGTCCCTTGACCATAAGTACTTTTAACTTGTCCAGATTGAAAAGCAAGTTGACCAACTAAAGAAGCCTGCTGATTTCCAGCTACCCCTGTAATGGGTATTTTTACTCCATGGAAAAGATCAGAACTTGTTTCGCCATAGTAATGAGAGCTAGGATAAACATTGGGTAACATTGCTTTTGGAATATTAAAAAGCTTAAGCAATTCATTATCCCATTCTAAACGATGAATATTAAAGAGCATGGTTCTTGAAGCATTCGTATGGTCAGTGATATGTAACTTTCCTTTAGTTAATTTCCAAACAATCCAACTATCGATGGTCCCAAAAAGTAATGCTCCTTTTTCAGCATCAACCTGCGCTCCAGTATGATAATCTAAAATCCAACGAATCTTACTGGCTGAGAAATAGGGACTCATAACCAGTCCGGTGGTTTTATGAATATATTCTTCATTTTTACTGGATCTCAATTGATTAATTGTAGCTAATGATTGGTTAGAACTCCAAACAATGGCATTATATATCGGCTCACCTGTTATCTTGTTCCAAACAACAGTTGTTTCACGTTGATTCGTTAGTCCAAGTGCTTTGATTTGAGAGTAATTAACCCCAGATTTTTGGATAACTTCTTCAATAACATGACATACAGTTTCCCAAATAACATTCGGATCGTGTTCTACCCATCCAGTTTGTGGGATAATTTGTTGGAATTTTCGACTCGCAGTTCCAATATAATTTCCTTTGCGATCAATAATAAAAGCACGTGTCGTCGTTGTTCCTTGATCAATTGATAATATATATTCTGCCATTACTTATCCTTTCCTTTCCCTGATAAAATAGTAGTGTGTTCATTCGATTTGCTTCGACAGTTTACAAGCTTTACGAGCATCGCATGGTAGTGTTTACTATTTGGTTCACAATTTTCTAAGACCCAATGATAGAGGCTTTCAGAGAGACCATAGCTATAAAAATCTGTAGCTGTTTGAATCATTTGCTTTTTTTCTAACGAAAGAAACTGCTCTTTGAAATAATCATCTACTAATTGTTTGATTATTTTTTTAATGGAGTAAATAAAATATTCTTTAAAAGAATCTAATTTTATATCGAGGAAGATTTTTCGATAATATTTATTGTTTGATTCAAGATAAGTTAATAGTTGCCATAAGATTTCTTCCCAATTTTGCCAATCCATTATTGATTGAATGGATTGATAGAGTTCATGCGAAAAAATCCAGGTAACTAAATCATATTTGTCATCAAAATAATCATAGAAAGTTTGACGACGAAAATCTGCTTGTTTCATTATATCGGTGATTGAAATTTTATCCCTTTCTTTTTTTAGTGTTAATTCTCGAAATGATTGAGCGATGATTTCTTGTGTATCTGTTTTTTCTTTCATCCAGGCAAACTCCTTTTATTAAAAATAAAACAGTATTTGATAGTATCAGTATACGACAGAGCAAATCTGAAACCAAACGGACAGACGAAGGTTTTTGTCTGTTGAATTGATAGCGCTTACTTGTTACCATTAATTTAGTGGAGAAGAAGAAGCTTAAAAGATACAGGAGGAATAAGAATGAGAAAAGCATTTATTAGTCCAAGTAAGTATGTACAAGGTGAAGATGAATTATTGAATTTAGGATTTTATATTCAGTCTTTAGGTGAATCTGCCCTCGTTATAGGAAATAAAGCAGATATTGATCGTGTACAAGCCAAGCTGGATCAAACAGCTGAAACCTATAAGGTTCAATTACATCGAGGAGATTTTGGTGGCGAAGCCACACGCGAAGAAGTCGAACGATTGAAAAAATTAGCAAAAGAAAAAGGCACTGATGTTATTGTAGGATTGGGGGGAGGAAAAGCAATCGATACGTCCAAAGTTGTAGCGGAAGGACAGAATATTATTATTTGCCCGACGATTGCAGCTCAAGATGCGCCCACGAGTCACTCTGCTGTCTTATATACGGTCGATCATCAATTTGATGATTATGCTTACTTTAGCAAAAACCCAGATGTTGTTTTGATGGATACTACCGTTATTGCACAGGCACCGAGTCGATTCCTAGTAGCTGGTATGGGCGATACTTTGGCAACTTATTATGAAGCTCGAGCGACTCGTCAATCCAATTCAAATGTGAATGCTGGTTTGCCAAATGGTTATCGTACTGGGGCTACAGGACCTGCTAAAGGAACAATTGCAGCCATGACTCTAGCTGAAAAAAGTTTAAAAGTGGTTCTAGAAAAAGGATACGATGCAAAAATTGCGGCTGATCAGAACGTTGTTACACAAGCTTTAGAAGATATCGTAGAAGCAAACACCTTATTATCTGGCTTAGGCTTTGAATCGGGAGGATTAGCAGCTGCTCATGCAATATATAATGGCTTAACTGTTTTAGAAGGACCAGGAAATTATTACCATGGGGAACAAGTTGCTTTTACAACCTTTGTTCAATTAGTGCTCGAAGACGCACCAAAATCAGAAGTCGAAGAATTATTAGACTTTAATATTTCTGTTGGGTTACCAGTATCTCTAGCGGACTTAGATGTCGAAGAAGTTAATTACCAAGAAATTCTAAAAGTAGCTAAAAAAGCATGTATCCCAGAAGAATCCATTCATTCAATGCCTTTTGAAATCACAGAAGAAGCCGTTGCAAATGCAATTATTGCAGCGGATGCGATGGGTCGCGATTATAAAGCAAGAAAACAAGCAAAATAAATTTAAAAAGGTAGGAATCTAGCGTGATTAAAAAAATAATAAATAAACCAGAAAATATTGTGGATGAGATGATTAATGGAATGGTACAAAGTCATTCAAAATTGCTTAAAAGAATTCCTGAAACAGGAATTATTCAACGAACTTTAGAAAAAACAGGGAAAGTGGCTATTATTTCTGGTGGAGGAAGCGGACATGAACCTGCACATGCTGGATTTGTTGGAAGAGGAATGTTATCAGCAGCTGTTTGTGGGGCAGTCTTTACTTCTCCAACGCCCGATCAAATTTTACAAGCAATTAAAGAAGCGGATGAGGGGGCAGGTGTCTTTCTCGTTATAAAGAACTATTCAGGGGATATTATGAACTTTGAGATGGCTCAGGAATTAGCTGAGATGGAAGGAATAAAAGTAGAGAGTGTCGTAGTTGATGATGACATTGCTGTCGAAGATAGTCTCTACACCCAGGGAAAACGTGGCGTTGCAGGAACGGTCTTTGTTCACAAAATATTAGGGCATGCTGCTGAACAAGGGCAAACCATTGAAGAGATTAAAAAATTAGCGGAAAATCTTATCCCAAATATAAAAACGATTGGAGTCGCATTAACAGGGGTCACTACGCCTGGGAGCGATGAAGCAAGTTTTACCTTAGCGGATGATGAAATCGAGTATGGCGTAGGTATTCATGGCGAACCGGGATATCGACGAGAAAAATTGCAGAGTTCACAGGATTTATCCCAAGAATTACTTACAAAATTACTAAAAGAGTTTGATGCCAAAGCCAATGATCGCTTTGCAATAATCGTGAATGGTTTAGGTGGAACGCCATTAATGGAACAATATGTATTTGCAAATGATGTGCAAAGGATAATGAAAGAAAAGAATCTGACGATTGCGTTTTCGAAAGTAGGCAATTTAATGACTTCGTTAGATATGCAAGGTTTATCCTTAACTTTGCTTCGCTTAGATGAAGCATTCTATTTGAAAGCTATTGAAGCACCAGTTGATACCATTAATTGGTAAGATTATTTTATAAAATGAAAGGGTGAATCTTTTAAATGAATCTAGAGACTGGAATTCGTTGGATGGAATTATTCAATGAAAAAATTCAAAACGAAAAAGACTATTTAACACAATTAGACACACCTATTGGCGATAGTGACCATGGAAATAATATGTCTCGTGGCATGACCCATGTAATTAAAGCGATTGAAGACGAAAACCCAAAAACGTTGAATGAATTGCTTCAATTAATGATGAAAAATATGCTAAGTAAAGTCGGTGGAGCCTCTGGGCCACTATATGGGTCAGCCTTTATGGGCATGATGAAAGCTGAATCAGCAGCTGAAGACTGGGCAAGTGTTTTAAAAGCTGGGTTAGAAACGATTCAAAAGCGTGGAAAAGCAGAACAAGGCGACAAAACAATGGTAGATTTATGGATAGCTGTTGTAGAAGCAGTTGAGACTCATCAATTAACCCACGAATTAATTGATGAAGCAGTGGAAGCAACGCAACCATTAAAAGCTAAAAAAGGACGAGCCTCTTATGTGGGAGATCGATCTATTGGCCATATTGATCCAGGAGCTTACTCCTCAGGCTTATTATTTCACGCAATGCTAGAAGCGGAGGCAGAATAATGAAAAAAACTGGAATTGTGATTGTTTCACATGTTCATGAGATTGCGGAAGGAATTCATCGTTTGATTCAACAAGCAGCAGCAGATGTTGATGTGCAAGTAGTAGGTGGTATTGATCAAAACGAAATAGGGACGAACTTTGATACCGCTTTAGCAGCCATCAATAAAAACTCAGCTGAAAATTTATTGGCATTTTATGATCTAGGTAGTGCAAAAATGAATCTAGAAATGGCTATGGAAATGAGTGATAAAACAATCAAAATATATGATGTTCCAGTCGTAGAAGGAGCATATACCGCTGCAACTTTATTACAAGCCGGTGTCGATCAAGAAAATATCGAGGCACAACTAGAAGAAATGCATATGGTAAAATAACGGATAAAGTTTATTTATTAGTAAAGAAAATCATCAGTAGCTTAAAATGTTTTCCCTAGATTGCTAAATACTTGGAGAAAATAGTGAGGGTTTAACTTTAATGGCAGCACCGCGCTAAAAACTCTAGCCGCATCCTAAAGAGTAGGAGAGCTAGAGTTTTTCAATTATTTTTTAAAGAACTGGTCCTATCTATTTTTTAAATTAGTGGGATTTTTATTACACATAGTTTGCGAATATTACAAGAATTGATATTTGGATTATATTTAAAGACCCCTAAAGTTGATTTGAATTCAACTTCAGAGGCCTTTTTATGCTTTAATAAAACTAACTTAAATCCTCCCGGTTATAGAGCTGATGCGCTTTATAGCTATCTAGAATCCGTTTAGCTTGAGGCGCTAATAAAAGGAGAGCAATCATGTTTGGAAAGACCATCAGCCCGTTAAAGAAGTCTGACATGGTCCAAACAAAGTCGATTTTCTTAGTGAGTGATGATCCTAAAACGATAAAGAAAATGACGATAATACGATAAGGTAAAAGCCCTTTTTTACCAAATAAGTAACGAATATTGGTTTCTCCAAAATAGTACCAACCTACAATAGTGGTAAAGGCAAAAAAGGTTAAACAAAGAGCTAGAAAGGATGTACCTAACGTACCAAAAGCGGAAGAAAAAGCTTCTTGCGTGACTAAAGCCCCCTCTAACCCTTTTTCATGAGCGCCGGTAACGAGAATTACCATTGCAGTAGCGGTTCCAACAACGAGCGTATCAATGACAACACCAACAATCGCTACTAAACCTTGTTCAGCAGGATGTTTTACGTTGGCCACTGCGTGGGCATGTGGTGTAGAACCCATACCTGCTTCGTTTGAGAAGAGACCCCTTGCGACCCCGTATCGAATGGCTTGTTTAACGGTGACACCAATCGCTCCACCCATCATAGATGTAGGTTTAAAAGCTTCCACAAAAATCGATTTAAAAGCAGGACCGACTTGATCTTTATAGAGAACCATTACGACGATGACGCCGATAATATATAAAGCAGCCATGAATGGCACAACTAATTCGGCAAAGTTAGCAATCCGTTTCATACCACCCATAAAAACTAAAGCAGCTGCAATTGCTATCAAAACACCAACGATAATTGGGTTAATACCGGTAGCCTCATTGACAGCGGCAGATATCGAGTTTGATTGCACTAAGTTCCCAATAAATCCTAAGCCAATAATAATTGCTACTGAGAAGAAGCCGGCTAAGAATTTGCCTAAGGTTTTTTGTTTTATCCCTTTACTGATATAAAAGGCAGGCCCTCCCACAAAGTTATCATCACGCACTTCACGATATTTCTGAGCTAAAACGGCCTCGCCAAAAATTGTAGCCATGCCAGCAAAAGCAGACATCCACATCCAGAAAATAGCACCAGGTCCTCCTGCCATAATAGCTGTAGCAATCCCAGCAACATTACCTGTTCCGACTTGAGCAGCAATGGCTGTTGCTAGGGCTTGGAATGAGGACATGGTACCGGCTTCTTCTTTTTCCTTTTTACCAAAAACGCCGCCAAAAGTCTCTTTAAACGCTGTTCCAAAATAACGAAATTGCGGAAAGCCAAGATAAAAAGTATAAAAAATACCGACCGCTATAAGAATATACAAAAGAACACTGGACCACATTAAATCACTCAAATGAGTGATATTTTTCACAAAATAACTGACTAAAGAATTCATCTCTTCCCCTCCTAAATTTTTATTTAACTAAATTGTATGATAAAAGGGTATAGCAAGTCAATGATTTTTATGAAAACGAAACCATTTTTTTCGAATTAAAAAAAATTAGCAAAAATTCAAATGAAATAAAAGTGTTTTTGTGAAAGATTGATCAATTGACAAAGCTTACTTCAGCAAGCCTAATTGCAATTTTAGGGTAGCGTAACGAAATAAAAAGTGAATAAAATAGGAAAGAAACAGTACTTAACAATTAAACTGTATATCTATTTGAATTTAAACAAAGAATGGGTCTGTTTTGCTAAAACTACTCCACAAAATAATAATCCACTAAGGGACAAGTCACTACCTAATCTAAGGAAAAACACACCCATCCATTGCAGTGGCCATAATTTAAAAGATCGAATCAAAAGCCCCAAGGTCATCATAACGCTCCTATTAATGGCTGTTTCTTTCGATAAGTCATTCTATTTTTAACTTCTCAATTTGAATCTAAGCTGATTTACTATAAAATGATTGCGCATCTGTTTGATTTAACAATTATTTACGTCTAATTTTAGAGCTTATGGGAACGAGTTTTGTCAAAACGAAAAGCAAACATTATCACTTGTGGACACGCATAAGAATTGAGCCTTGGACCCATTAATTGAAACTTACTTTTATCAGTGCTATAATTATTTAAATATAAATAGAAAGAAGGATTTAAAATGTTAAAGAATTTAAAAAAGGCCACAAAAATCAGCAAATCATCTGGTTTATTCCTCGGAGGAGCTCTATTTGGAACACTAGGGTTAAAAGTTTTAACGAGTAAAAAAGCTAAAGAAACTTATGCTCATGTAATCGCAAAATCTTACCAATTAAAAGATGAGCTTGATGCGAATGTATCAACAATTAAACAACATACTGATGATGTTTTGGCAGATGCTCAAGAAATTTATCTTGCCCAAAAACAGCAAGAGCAAGCCGATAGCATTGAGGATATAGCAGGCGCTAATGAAGTTTAAAATTTGTCATCAAAACAAAAGTCGAGTAAGAGTTAAGTGTTCTTTTTTACTAACGTTATCCGTTAGAGAAATGATTAAGGAGGAGGCTCAACTCCAACCAGCTATTCAAAAAATAGTTTTCTATCATGATGAAAGGACAATGGCTGTCTTTGTTCATAAAGATTATTTGATTGTACATGCACTCAAGTTTTTAAATGGTTTGAATGAAGATCAAATCATTAGATGTTTACAAGAGCCCTATCGCAAAGAAAAGACGCCTTATGCGATTGTTTCGAAGGAACTTAGCCTGTTTGTGCTGAGACGTCTATTTCTACCTCAACCTATTCAGTATCTCTATACCCTTTATTTATCCACTAAATATATAGAAAAAGCGTTTCAATCGTTAGTATCGCAGGATATAAATATGGAAGTTTTAGATGGCGCTGCTATTTTAACTGCCATATTGATTGGACAGCCTAAAACCGCTAGTTCCATTATGTTTATCATGGGATTGGGTGATCAATTAAATGACTGGACCAATAAAAAGTCAATTGCAGATTTGGAAAGCAGTATGAAAGATCATACTAAAACGGTATGGTTGATAGACAGTCAAGGGAATAAGCTTGAGCGTAATGCTAAAGAAGTTCAGTTGAATGACATTATAATCGTGTCTGAAGGAAAGGAAATTTTATTTGACGGGGTAGTGGATACTGGCTCAGCCATGGTCAATGAAAGTTCGCTTACCGGAGAATTTTTCCCTATCCTTAAGCAAGAAGAAGATCAAGTCTTTTCAAATACAGTGATCGAATCGGGAGAATTATCTATTCGCGTTACAAATACCACGTTAAATTACCGTATCCACGAATTGATGTCTCTAATGCGTCAATCAGAAAATCAAAAAGGCACTCAACAAACTAAATATATTGCTCTAGCTGACAATCTGGTTAAGTACAATTTTTTAGGTGTCATTCTTACCTATTTATTCACTGGATCTTTGCGAAGAGCCCTATCGTTTCTATTAGTTGATTTCTCTTGTGCTTTGAAGCTTTCGGTTCCTATTTCTTACTTAACGGCAATTAAAGAAGCGGTTGAGAAGGAAATATTAATTAAAAGTATGGATGTCGTGGAAAAGTATAATGACATCGATCTGTTTGTCTTTGATAAAACCGGGACTTTAACTGTATCCGATCCTAAGGTTTATAAAACCGTCTCTTTTGATGATTATGAAACCGAAGATGTTTTACGAATGGGCGCTTGCTTAGAAGAACACATTCATCATCCATTGGCTAAAGCCGTAGTGAACGAAGCCCAAGAAAAAGCTATTGTCCATGATGAAATGCATGGAAAGCTCCATCATATTGCGTCGCGCGGGATCTTATCAACCATTGATGGAAAAGAAGTAGTCATTGGTAGTTATCTTTTAATGACGGATAAAAAAATTGCTATTTCTGAAGAACAAAAAGCCGTTATTAATAACTATGAACAGCAATACAACCTACTCTATCTTGGTTACAACGGAAGATTAATTGGTCTTTTTCTAATTGATACCCCGCTTCGTCCGCAAGCGGCCAAAGTCATTCAATGGTTACAAAGTAAGGGCAAAGAAGTTGCGCTTCTTACTGGTGATACCAAAGAGCGAACTCAAAATCTTATGAATAATATATCCGTTCAATATTTACAAACAGAAGTGTCACCAAATGATAAATATCAGTTCATTGAAGAACAAAAACGTTCAGGTAAAAAAGTCATGATGCTTGGAGATGGGCTCAATGATTCTGCTGCACTATCGCTTGCAGACATAGGGGCAGTTATGAATGATGCTGCTGATATTTGCAAACAAACAAGTGATCTTGTTTTATCAAATAATCAATTAGAAAGTCTAATGGAATTGGCTGAAATTAGCCATTTATTAGATAAAAGAATAAAGAAAAATGTTAAACAAACCATTGCGATTAATAGTGGGCTCATTTTATTAGGTGTTTTTGATTTATTATCACCAAGTTCCCTATCAATCCTACATAATTTGACAACGACTGGCATAATTTTAAGAAGTATGTCAGGTTTTAAAAGATAAAAGGAATAATCCAGTATTCGCTTTCTCTTAAAAAGGCTGGTAGATTTACTTTGCCTTATCCTAGTTAAACCTGAATATCAATTGTAATGCCTGTTTAATATAAAGCAGCCCTGTATTAAAATGGGGGATTTCTATGAAAGTAAGGTATAAAAATTTATGGATACGTGATGCAGAAATAGCAGATGCTGCCAAACTCTGTCAATGGTGGAATGATGGGGAACTAATGAAATATTTGGGTTTTCCCAATGGATTAGGCAAATCAGTCGAAGAAATCGAAGATAAGATTGAAAGTTATACCGATGAAAAAGGTCGGCTCCTACTCATTGAGTATCAAGGTCAATCAATTGGTGAAATGTTTTATGATAACTTGGGGAATCAAGTCGCAGAAATACATATAAAGATTTGTGAAGCAATTTATCGCAATAAAGGCCTGGGTCGAATTATTCTGAGCTTACTGATTAAAGAATTATTTAATCAAGGCTATCAAAAAATTATTTTAGATGTTAATCTTCAAAATACTAGGGCCCAACATGTATATGAGCTACTAGGGTTTAAAAAGTTGCGGATTAACGATGACTCATGGGTCGACCAACTTGGTTGTAGCCAATCCAGTGTTGACTATGAGTTAGTGGAAAATGATTTTAGGGATTATGCTACAGATACTAATATAGGTGGGTAAAAAATAATGAAGACCTCAGGGCACTAAATAAGTGTCGTGAGGTCTTAAAACTATTAAATGAAAAGTGAATTATTTTTCTTCTAGTGTGTCTTTAATTACTAATTCTAACGGAGAAGCAATGGATTCTTCAACTTTTTCTCCTTTTAAATGATTGATGGCAGCTTCAACCGCTAAATGTCCCATTTCTTTAGGTTGTTGAGCGATTGTTGCAGCCAATTCACCTTCTTTGACCGCTTCCAAACCATCGTCATTGCCATCAAATCCTATCACGAGAATTTCTTCTTCTAAACCAGCAGCTTTAATAGCTTCAATAGCCCCTAAAGCCATTTCATCATTTTGAGCAAAGACAGCTTGAACATCAGGGTGTGCTTGAAGAAGATTTTCCATAACAGTTAATCCTTCTGAACGGTTAAAGTTAGCAGATTGACTAGCGATAAGCTCTAATTGATCTTTGGCTCCTTCTTCAAAACCTTCCCCTCTTTCGTTTGTTGCAGAAGCGCCTGGAACACCTTCTAATTGAATAACTTTCGCACCTTTTCCAACCTTTTCAATAATGAATTCAGCAGCCATCTTACCGCCATCTAAGTTATTAGAGGCTACTAATGAAACAACTTCACCCTCTGCAGCGTTTCTGTCAATGGTAATAACAGGAATTTTTGCTTCATTAGCATTTTTAATAGCAGGGACTATAGCATCGGAATCAACGGGATTAATGAGTAAAATATCTACTCCTTGAGTGATTAAGTCATCCAATCCATTAAGCTGTGTTGTTGCATCATCTTGTGCGTCAACAATTTTAACAGTGGCTCCCATTTCTTTTGCAGCCTCTTCAACACCTTCTTGTAAATCGACGAAGAAGGGATTATTGGTAGTGGAAATTGCTAGACCTATTGTATATTCTTCTTCTGCCTTAACCTGTAGCTTAGCAGTTAGACTTAATAGAACAAGTGGTAAAATAGCGAACAAGGCGATAGTAATTTTTTTTATAGATTTCATTTGAATGCTCCTTTTATATAGTTATTTTTCTTTCCGATCTAATAGAACAGCGATTAATATAACGATACCTTGAACAATTTGTTGATAAAAACTAGATACTCCAAGTAAGTTTAAACCATTATTCAACGTACCAATGATTAAAGCGCCGACTAAGGTTCCAATGATGCGACCATGACCTCCAGCCATACTTGTACCACCAATGACAACAGCAGCGATGGCATCCATTTCATAAGCGACTCCAGCAGTTGGTTGCGCTGAGTTTAATCGTGAAGTTAAGATTAAACCTGCAGTGGCAGCCAAAGCCCCGGAGATAGTGTAGACAATAAGTTTAACTCGATGACTATTAATTCCAGCAATATAAGCCGCCTTTTCATTTCCTCCAACGGAAAAAGTTTTCCGTCCAAATGTTGTGCGATGCAAAAGCATGTAGAGAATGCCAAAAACAACCAACATTAGAAGAACCGGCACTGGAATTTTCCATAAATACCCCCTTCCAATGGATTCAAAAAATTGCCCCCCTTCAAATTTAGTGAGAGGATTTCCTCCCGTTAGTACCAAAGTTAATCCGCGATAGATAGTCATAGTTGAAAGGGTAGCAATAAATGGAACAACCTTCCCCTTAGTTATAATTAATCCATTAATTGCTCCTAAAAGTCCCCCAAGTAAGACCCCAATTAAAACAGCAAGTATAGGGCTCATACCATACATCATTAAGTATGCGACTATCGCGCTTGACAAAGCTAAGACAGAGCCGACCGACAAGTCAATACCCCCAGTGATAATGACAAAGGTCATACCGAATGCTATAAAGGCATTAATTGAGACTTGTCTAAGCAAATTAAGTAAATTATTTATTTTAATAAAATTTGGATTTAAGAGGGTAACGAGAACAAACAAAACAATTAAGGCCAATACTGGACCTAATCTTCTTAAATCAAATTGCTTTTTCGATGATTTCTTTTCAACTTTATCCATTATTTTCCTCCTGTAGCTAAAGTCATGATGCGTTCTTCCGATAATTCTTCATGGGACAGACAGCCATTCAGTTTTCCTTCATGAATAACAAGTACACGGTCACTGACTCCAATTATTTCAGGTAAATCACTTGATACCATTATGATACCAACACCTCGATCGGTTAATTCACGCATCAACAAGTATATTTCTCGTTTAGCACCGATATCCACTCCACGGGTAGGTTCATCCAAAATTAAAATTTGAGTTCCAGCAGCAATCCATTTGGCTAAGACCACTTTTTGCTGATTCCCACCAGATAGGGAAGTCACTGGTAGATGCATATCCATTGTCTTTATAGCCAAACGTTCGATGAGTAACTGCACAAAATCTTCTTCTTCCTTGGTGTGAATTAAACCGTTTTTAGAAAATTCTTTAAAGGCAGTGATTCCAATATTTTCTTTAATCGAAAAGTCTAAAATAAGGCCTTCCTCTTTACGGTTTTCAGTTAAGTAACCAATTCCTTGTTTAATAGCATGAAGTGGTGAAGAGAGAAGCACAGGCTGATTATTAATTTTAATAGTTCCGCGCTCAATCGGAAGCAAGCCGAAGATAGCCGACATAATTTCTGTACGTCCTGCTCCCATCAGTCCAGACACACCGAGTATTTCCCCTTGTTTCAAAGTGAAAGAGATATCCTCAAATTTTTCACTCACCGTTAGCTTGTTAACTTCTAAAAGTGTACGGCCAACTTCTGAACGTTTACTCGGATAGTAATCCCCAATGTCTCGACCCACCATTGCACGAACAATTTCTTTCTCATCCGTGTTGGTAACATCTTTAGTCATAATCGAAATGCCATCGCGCATGACAGTGATACGGTCGCTTATTTGAAATATTTCCTTCAAGCGGTGCGAGATGTATACAATTGCGACTCCTTGTTGCTTAAGTTTTTGGATTATAGAAAAGAGTGTATCAATTTCATGGTCTGACAAAGCAGCTGTTGGTTCATCCATGATAATGACAGAAGCATCGTTCATCAGTGTTTTGGCAATTTCAATTAGTTGTTGTTGACCGATACTGAGTGTTCCCATCAAGGCATCAAGATCAATCTGAATACCTAATTCTTGCAAAATAGTTTTAGCTTTTAATTTCATGGTAGCTTGGTCACAGAAAAGGCCATATTTGGTAAGTTCTTTCCCCATAAACATGTTTTCTAAGACGGTCATCTTTGGCCAAGTTATCAATTCTTGATGAATAAAGCTAACGCCATTATTTTCAGCATCTTTAGGATTATCAAACAATGATTCTTTTCCATTAATGGTAATCTTTCCTTGGTCAGCTGATAATAGACCGGTTAAAATGTTCATTAAAGTTGATTTTCCAGCTCCATTTTCACCCATTAGTGAATGGACTTCTCCACTTCTTAAGTCGAAGTTTACTCCTCTTAAGACTTGGTTGGCTGCAAACTGTTTATGGATATTAGTCATTTGAATTTCCATAATACTCCCCCCTAGAAAATGACGCCTGATTGCAAAATAATATTTGCATAAGGAGTCGCCTCACCTGTTCTTATGATCGCTTTACTTTTATGGGTCTGCTTCTTGAATGAGTTATGATCTATAAATTGAATCTCAATAAGTGGATTTACTAATTGCTGGATTTCAGCTAGCAAATTCGGATTATATTGTTTGATTTCTTCGGCGAGAACAATCCGTTCAATTTTCATATCACTCATTACTGTTTTTAAAACACTGATAAAATCAGGCTCACCTAAGCGAATAGCTAAATCAATTTTTTCTACATGCGTTGTGATAGGAAGACCACAATCTGCAATTGTTAGTTGATCAGTATGGCCCATATCGGATAAAACTTTGGAGATATGACTATTTAATATCCCATGTTTTTTCAAAATATACACTCTCCTTCATTTGTTTGATAGTAGGCATTCCTTTTTGAGCCCCTTCTTTTCCGATTGATAGGGCGGCGGCTAAGTTGGCAAAACGAATTGCTTCTTCGAGTTCGAACTGGTTGCCAATAGCAAAGGCGAGCGCACCATTGAATGTATCACCAGCCCCAGTAGTATCTACAATTTGATCAACTTTATAGGAAGGGACTTCAATAAGTTCATGTCCATTATGAAAGACGGCCCCTTGAGCTCCTAAGGTTACAATCATTTTGTTCGGATATTGAGCCAGAACTTCTGCCATTTCTTGATCTGGGAACATTAAGCGAAATTCATGTTCATTAGGTGTGATGTAATCGATAGCTGCCATCAATTGTGGATTAAATGAGCGAGCGGGCGCAGGGTTATATATTATTTGACAAGAGGCATCAGCCATTTGTTGTATAAGGGTTTCAACCGTTTCGATGGGACTTTCATTTTGGATTAGAATTAAATCACAGGTAGTGAGAAATGCTTGCTCTTTTAGAACTTGTTCGCTTGAATAAGCATCATTAGCTCCCGCTACATAAATGATCGTATTTTCGCCTTCAACAACATTAATAATGGCAGAACCTGAAGGGAGCTGCTTCTTTGTTTTAATGTGTGAAACTTCAATCCGGTTATTTTGCAAATTGGCTATTAAACTTTCACCAAATTTATCAGCTCCCACTGCTCCTAACATATAAGTTTCTGCACCCAGTCGGCTGGTTGCAACGGCTTGATTAGCTCCTTTGCCACCAAAATAAGTTTCAAAGTATTCCCCAAAAATAGTCTCTCCAGCTTGGGGTCTTCGTTTAGAAGTCACCACAAAATCAGTAGATATACTTCCAATGACTGCAATTTTTACCATTATTTTACCTCCCTTAAAGAATTTCTTTTTAATAATCGCGGTTTGACTTGGATGATTTTAGATATTTCAGGATCTATTTGTTGGTTAATAATAGCTAGTAACAATTCTGTTCCCTGATAACCTATTTTATAAGCCGGTTGTTCAATGGTAGTTAAACTCGGATGGGCATAGGCTCCAAAGACAATTCCATCATACCCAATGATTTGGACATCTTCTGGGATAATAGAACCTAATTGATTCCAAGCT
Source organism: Facklamia sp. P12932 (assembly GCF_050409545.1). Lineage (NCBI taxonomy): Bacteria > Bacillati > Bacillota > Bacilli > Lactobacillales > Aerococcaceae > Facklamia > Facklamia sp. P12932. The sequence continues at coordinate 19,296 of NZ_JBNUPG010000004.1, forward strand.
TGGATAAGGGCTAAAGCATAGATATCATTAGGAGCAATCACCGTATCAATATTGGGATAGTCACGAATAATCTCCTTGGCAATTTGATCTGCAAATTCTGTCTGGAAGGACGGAGTAGAATATATCTGATAGTCGATTTTATATTGATCAAATACAGACTGTATTCCTTGTAAACGCATTTTAGACACTTGAATATCCATTGGACCCGTCATAATCAAAATAGAGCCATGATTAGTTTCAAGAATAGTTTGTCCAATGAGTTCTCCGCCATAAAAATCATCAGAGATTACTGCAAACCGATCTTGATCATTCATCCGGTCTAATGAGACGGTTGGAACGTCCTCAGGTGTGTTTAGATGAGTCCCATCAATTTTGATTAATCCAGCGACTTTATATTGTTTAAAAAAATTAAGATAGTTCTCACCAATCGTTTCTTGGCCTTCGGTATTGCCTAATAAAAGCATATAGTCGTGTTGCAAGGCACATTGTTCGACTCCCTTGATTAAAGAAGGAAAATAAGGGTTAGTAATATCCGGAACCAATAAACCAAGAATTTTCATCGACTGTTTATTTAAAGATCTAGCAATTTCATTAGGGATATAATCTAATTTTTTAATCGCCGAAAGAATCTTTTGTTTGGATTGTTCGCTCACATAACCACTGTTATTCATCAGGCGCGAAACAGTTGCGACTGAAACGCCTGCTTCATTTGCCACATCACGAATTGTTACCAAAAACTTCACACCTCCATGTGTAACCGTTTACACACATTATTATATTAATTTTTTTTAGTTTGTCAAGAAGAAAGGTTTAATGAGTTTTTACATTATCTAAAGCCCCTAATTCGCAATTCAATTAGGAGCTTAAAAAAGTGAAACGTCTCAAACTTACTCAAGCGTTATAATCCTACCGATTAAAAACGAAGGAAGCTGTATTTCAACCTATTTTAACAACCCATATTGTTTCAATGAATGAATTAAAGGACGCACTCTAAGGGACACGACTAATAAGTGTCTCAGAAGCCGTTAAAAAATTTAGACGTAAACTATTTAATATTTTCTTACTTCGTTGTATGGAACGAGATTTGCACGGGGGGTAAAATTTAGAGCATTCTTTTTTATAAAAACTCTTGACTCTCTAAAGTAAGAATAATAAACTGTTATCGACGATACCGTCGGTATATAAAAAAGGGGGGGTTGCATGTGCTCGGCTAGGCGATTAAAGCCAGAAGAAAGAAAAAATGAAATTAAAGAAGCAGCCAGAAAAGTATTTGTTAGTAAAGGGTTCGCTAATACTACGATGGAAGATATTATTAACGAAACGACCATGTCTAAAGGAGGCTTCTATCATTATTATAAAAGCACCATTGATATTCTTCATGACCTAATGGTTGATGGGATACATTATAGAAATGAAGTAATCAAATCCAACTTAAGTGAGTTCAAGCAAGGGTATGAAATAGAGTTTATAGCAAAACAACTCGTCGAAAAAATACTGGATGATAATTTATATATGGAAATTTATGTCCAATTTTTAATTGAAAAAAAGAGAAGCAAAAAGCTCAATAGTATCTTTAACCAGTTAAAAGCACAAAGTAGGGAAGAATTTAGTCAGCTTCAAAGGAATGTTCCAGAATTTTTATTGAATGATGCACTCTATGATTTTGTGACAGATTTTATTAATTCAATGATTTTAGGGGCAGATATTTTAGAAGCTAGAGATAATTTTAAAAAAAATAAAGAAATTATAGAAAAAATGTTTGTAGCACTTTTCAAAGAAGGGAGAAAACAAAATGGAAAAAACAATGAAAGAAAGACTTTTAACGGATAATCTTGTTCGACTTATGTTTCATCAGGCTGTTCCAGCTGTACTCGGTATGCTCGTTATCGGACTGTTTCCTTTGATGGATGGAATTTTTGCTGGAAATATTTTAGGAGAAGCTGCCATGACGGCTTGCTCTGTTTCTGCGCCGATTACTTTTGTAAATAATGGCGTATCGACATTGATTGGAATAGGGAGTGCTTCTATTTTATCAAGAGCCTTAGGAGAAGGTGATCAGGAGAAAATCGATAAGATAATGGGGAACTTAGTTTATTGGGTAATTGTATTATCACTTTTGATTACAGTATTTGGAATCTTTTTATCTCCTTATTTTCTAGATTTATTAGGAGCAAGTGGAGCAATCAAAGAGCTAGGTCTTCGATACGTGAGAATTATTTTCGCAGGGTCATTTTTTATCAATTATGTTCAATCATCTAATATGGTCATGCGAGGCGAAGGCCAAGTAAAAAAGGCTATGCTGATAATGGGGCTTGGAGCAATTCTCAATATAATTCTTGACCCTATTTTCATGATTGCGATGGGAGAATATGGAATAGAAGGAGCAGCCTTAGCTACAATCTTGGCTCAATCTGTTCAAGCAGGGTTTACCTTGTATTATTTCCGTTATAAGAGTGATGTTGTAAAGATAGGAAAAATCAAAAAGGCTAATGAACTTTCTAAAGAAATGGTGGGGGTAGGTATTTCAGCTATGCTCATGCAGATTTTATTTATGGTTCAACAAAGCTTGTTATATCGACAAGCCTTTCAATATGGAAGTGATGAGTGGGCAACACTAATGGCTGCGACCTTGAGGTTTTATGGCTTCTCATTTATTCCACTTTGGGGTATGAGTCAAGCCCTTCAACCTATTATAGGGGCTAATTTTGGAGCGAAGCAGTATGCAAGAGTTAAAGAAACGATGAAGATTTTTATCCTATCAGGTACTATATTATCTTTAGTGTTCTACCTACCGGCACAATTTTTCCCTGCAAGAATATTTGGTTTATTTAACGTGAGCGAAGAAATTATCCAACGTGGAGTGGGGCATTTTAGACTGTTTTTCTCAGTATATATACTTTATGCAGCTATGAATATGGCAATCACATTTTTCCAATCGATTGGCAATGGTAAAAAAGCTGGGATTATTGTTCTGTTAAGACAACTTATTTTATTCGTACCAGCTTTGCTTATCTTACCTGGAATATTTGGAAGTGGGGCTGTTTGGTGGGCAGAAGCACTAGTTGATTTGATTGTAATTCTTATTGCTTTAGCCATGATGGTCCAAGAAATAAAAGCTTTTAAGCAAGCGGAATTCATTTAATTTTTAGTGCCTATCAACCAATAGCGGAGGAAGGAGAAGGCAACTCATTTCTTTAAGAGTTTATCTATATTACAAGAATGGTTACGTCTCTACTAAAAAGCTAAATGTTACTGCTAAAATGGAAATAATCATTAAAAGCCAATCTTTGCATAATTTTTTTGTTATATATGACGGATTATGGCAAGCAGTACTTAGAAAGAAATTTTAGCTCAGGTTTCACTACTCACTATAGATGAATAATTCTTGTGAAAGAAACCCATTTAGAAAGAAATTTAAAAGCAAAAGAATATCCGTAATACGATCAAGCACTTGTCTCTTAGAGATAAGTGCTTTTGATTATAATAGTTTTTAGTCATCGAGGCTTATGGTAAATTAAACTGGAAGGATTAGTGATAATAATGACGGTAATGAAGACTATAAGATGGATAGAAACAGAGGGCGGCTATTCGTTTAAAAATAAGACTACTTTAAAAGGGCAGCTATTACTTACAAAAATATTGAAACCATTGGGAGTCTTTCCGCTAATAAAGGATGGTCTAAAGAATTCAATCTTCTTTCATGGAATAAGTGTCCTGCTAAATAGGGCCTTGGAGATTGTTTACCTGATCATGATAAGATGGGCAAAGGAGTTACTTTAACGGATGAGGAAGTCAAGCAATTATGAGTTATTAAAAACAATGGAATCTTAACCGGTTAAAGGGTATTTTTAATCAGTGAAGGGCACTCTTTTTTAGGCGTAATGTTTAATGGAGTCAACAGTTAGGAGGCTTCGTTTCTAATCCTAATCAATTTACCTTTGAAGGGGAAATTTCAGAACTGAAATTAGCTACTTTTAAATTCTCAATGCCAGCAATAGGTCGTGGCTTGTTCACTAGCTCTCTTTCCCTGACATGAAATAAGTTCTAAGATCTTGAGACGATTAGGATCGGCGATTGCTTTTAGTAATAAACTAAGTTCTTCTCAATTCATTTACATTCTCTTATATAGACGGTTGTCTATCTATGGCTTCGTTTTACTCCTCATAGCTTGTAAGTCAAAAAAATAGAGTTTAAGCAGCAGGAGCGTCTTTTATATCGGTCATTCCGAAGTTAGATTCTCTAAATATTAACTATGAATAGCTAAGACTTTAAAGCGTTTTTTTGATAAAATTAATGAGACAAATCAATTGGAGTGAAAATATTGGAAAAAATGAATCGAGCGATTGCAAAGCTGATTTTATCGTTCAAAGAGCTAAATGGTATCGGCAATAAATCAATACTTAAACGATTAAAAGAAAATACAAACATCTTGCAGGTGGATAGTTTTAAGACACTAGCTTTTTAACTAATTAAATATACCGATGCTTAATAAAGCTTTAAATTGAACAAATAAAAATTGGGAGACTATCTATCAAGCATGCGATTAGACACACACCTATTAGCATTTTCGACTATAGTGAACGTTTAGGAGAAGCCTTTCGATTAAAGCAAAGTTTCAGTGGAAATGTAAAATATATCGATAAACAATCTGTCCTTCCTATATTCCGAGAGGAAAGTGTAAGACAGTTCAACTTATTAATGGAAGAGTCTAGAGAAAAAAGTTGAAAGATTATCTATTGAAAGAAAGGAGCATGAAAAGACAAAAGCAGGAGTGGAACAAGCTGATTTATTTGAAGAGATAAGCTATGAATTATAATGCATTGTTAGAAAACCATCACTTTGTTTTTGGAGGAATAGTGTATCCTACTAGAACCAAAGCCTATGCTGGAACTTTTTCATTTTATAGGAGGACAATAGGTTACAAAGTTTTACTAAAAAGCCTAAATAATAGAAAGATTACAAACGGCCATTCACTAACCCCACCTATAACCACTAAAAAAAGGGAGTGAATTTCATGAGAATTTAGCAATCTAATTAAGGAGCTGATTTATATGAATGAATTAGAATTAACTTTAAAAACAAATCAATTAGTAGAAATTTATTCTGAATTTAGTAACAAAAATGAAGAATATTTTTCACTTGGATACTTAATTGCAATTGAAGACGACTTCTCAACTCTAATTTCAATTAATGAATATGGAATGATTGAGAGTTTTCAATATAGGAAAAATGCATTTATATCCAATATCGTTTCTTCAACTTGCTATCTTAAAAATTTTAAAAAAATAATTGATTATAATAAATCAATTAATCTTTACGACCCATATTCACTGACCAAAGATTATGAACAACAATTTCAAGGAAAAGACCCAATCAATGAGCCTATCTTAGTGAATAAACAAGTATCTATTATAACTACCGAGAATGATTTTATACTTCAAGGTAGGATTATAGAAAAAACCAAGGAATCATTTGTTCTTTCTTCTTCAACAATCGATGATTTGACTGAAAATCAGTTATACGAAATCAAATATGAAGACATTGTCCTAATTGATTTGTTAAGTATTGATAACAAATTAATTGAACAAATAAAATAAATACAAGTCCTTGAATAAATACAATAGTGCCAACACATCAATAACTAAAAAAACAGGAGGAATTACATGTTAAAATTTTCGCATGCCATCGTTAGAACACCTAGTCAATCAATGTTAGAAGGTATTACGACTGGAATGTTCTCTAAAGAGCAACCAGTTTATGAAGATGCCTTGGTGCAACACGCTAACTATGTCAAAGCATTGGAAGAATTAGGAGTAAAAGTCACTGCTTTAGAGCCTTTAGAAGAATACCCTGATTCTTGTTTTGTTGAAGATCCAGCTGTGGTTATGGCAGAGTTTGCGATTGTGACTAATTCACCCAAAGAATCGCGTAATGGAGAAAAATATGAAATGAAAAAAGTACTTAAGGATTTCTATAAAGAAGATCAAATCTTTTACATTGAGGCACCCGGAACTATGGAGGGTGGAGATGTGATGCTAGTAGATAAGCATTTTTATGTGGGCTTATCCGATCGAACTAATCAAGAAGGGGCTAAACAATTTGACCAAATTGTGCGCCAGTTTGGCTATACTTCTTCAACGGTGTCGGTCACAGAAGGACTGCACTTAAAAGACTTTGTTATTTATTTAGAAAATAACAATATGTTAGTTAGTCCGGTGATGAATAAGGTCGAGGATTTCCAAAAATATAAGCGATATGTGGTTGAAGCGGAAGAACTCTATGCCATCAACAGTCTTTATATCAATGGGACGGTGCTGGTTCCTGAAGGTCACCCTAAAACACAAGCACATATTGAAAGTTTAGGTTATCCTGTAAAAGTAGTAAATACTGATGAATTTAAGAAAATTGACGGTAGCTTAACGTGTTTATCTTTAAGATTTTAAGCTAATTAAAAAAAGAGTCCTGCTCAATGTACCGACCCCCTAAAACCTTGTTCGGGTTTAAGGGGTCAGTACAATTGAGCTGGCTTTTTTATTCAATCACATTCTTGTTTAAAATTAATTTTTGAGCTAAGACCACCCAAGCGAAACTAATCATCCAGCCGCCTATAATATCCGAAGGGAAATGTACTCCTAGATAAACGCGGGAATAACCAACTAGAAAAGTATAAATTAAACCTAAAGTTAAAATTTTATAAAAGTGCTTGCTACGCCAACATAAGACCATTATGGCAAAGACAGCGGTAGAACTAATCATAGCATGACCAGATGGGAAAGAATAAAAGTTTTCTTCGATTAAAAGATTGAGCAAATCTGGTCGGTCTCTTTGGAAAATCAACTTTAGAATTGTATTAATAACCAAAGTTCCCGGAATAGCTATCAATAGGAAGTGCATTTTATTAAAGGCTCTTTTTTTAAAAAGCATTAAAAGGATGATGGCGAAAAAAATTAAGACTGGTATGGCACTTGAAGAGTGGGTAATAAAGAGCATGATTTTGTCCATCAAGGGATTTTGAAGGTCGCGTACCCAGCTTTGAATGGGAGTATCGAAAGTTACCAATTCATTTTTTTTAATTTCTAAACCTAAATGGACAAAAAGTGTGGTCAGTATGGTGAAGATAAAATAAGCACTAGTAATTTTACCAATAATTTTTTTGGTCATAAGGGCATCCTTTCTATTGAATACTTATAAATATTAACTATATAAAATCTTGTCAAAAACAACAAGTCTTAAGATGAAAAATGGGTAAATTTTACAAACAAAGTCAATTTTGATAGTATAAAAGCCCTGTTTTAAAATGAATTTAGGAGGAATGATTTGAAAAAGTTAAAAGAAATTTCAGTATATCATGCATCGCTTATAACGTCATTTTTATTAGTTATTTTAGGTATTTTTATTCCTAATGAATTAAGTGTTGGAACACAAATTTTAAAAGATCAGGTGGCAAACAATTTTGGTTGGCTTTATCTTCTACTCATTCCACTAATATTATTAGTTTGTATTTATTTCATACTTAGTCCCTTAGGCCAGATTCGTTTAGGAGAACCCGACTCAAAACCTGAATATTCGACCACTTCTTGGGTAGCTATGATGTTTTCCGCTGGTATGGGAATTGGGCTTGTTTTTTACGGAGCGGCAGAACCTTTGTCACACTTTGCTATTTCGACTCCGATTGCTCCAGCAGGAAGTCAAGAAGCGTTAGCGGATGCCTTTCGCTTTACTTTTTTCCATTGGGGGATACATGGTTGGGCGATCTATGGTGTGGTAGCACTTGCCCTAGCTTACTTTGGTTTTCGTAAGCAAGAAAACTACCTATTATCTCATACTTTAAAACCTTTACTAGGAAATAAAGCAACGGGCTGGATCGGAACAGTAGTGGATACAATAACGATTGTTGCCACTGTTATTGGGGTCGCAACTACTATTGGTTTTGGCGCAGCCCAAATTAATGGAGGGTTAAATTATTTGTTTAATATCTCTATTTCTAATAGTGTCCAAATTATTATTATAATTATCACAACGATCTTATTTATACTTTCTGCTATTTCAGGTTTAGGAAAAGGGGTTAAAATTCTTTCCAATTTAAACCTGCTTTTAGCGGGCTGTCTATTAGCCATTGTCGCTATTGTAGGCCCGACTGTCGGTGTTTTAAACACATTTACAGAATCATTGGGTAATTATTTACAAAATTTTATTGAAATGAGTTTTCGATCAGCCGCTTTTGATAGGGATAAGAGGGAGTGGATTAATACTTGGACTTTGTTTTATTGGGCATGGTGGACTTCATGGTCGCCCTTCGTGGGGATTTTTATAGCCCGTATTTCGCGCGGACGCACCATACGTGAGTTTTTAACGGTGGTACTTCTACTTCCTACGCTATTAAGTTTTATTTGGTTCTCTACTTTTGGAACTTTAGCAGCCAATGTTCAAATGAATATAGCCGACTTAACAGCTTTTGAACCCGAACAGTTGCTATTTGCAACCTTTAACTATTATCCTTTAAGCGGCCTTCTTTCTTTAGTGGCGATTATTCTTGTTGTCTCATTTTTTATTACGTCAGCGGACTCAGCGACTTTTGTTTTGGCCATGTTGTCGGAAGAAGGTAATATCAAGCCTAATAATAGAACTAAGATTACTTGGGGATTTACACTTTCAATTATTGCGGTTGTCTTACTATTGTCTGGCGGTTTACTAGCTATTCAAAATGTCTTAATAATCGTTTCCTTACCCTTTGTTTTCATTCTTATTTTAGTTATTTTATCCCTCATCAAAGAATTGAATCATGAACAAAGAGAAATGGGCTTAACCATTACACCAGACCGATTACCTAATTCAAACAATCCCTTTAAATCTTATGAAGATTAAGTGGGCGACTTATTTAAACTTCCTGTATCAGCAGGAGGTTTTTTTAAGCCGTCTGGTTTGCCACCGAATATGGATAAGAGGATGCTTTTAATAGAGAAGGAGGGGGTTAAATGGAATATAGTCGTGAAGAAAAAGATTTTGTAATTAGTTATTTAAAAGATCCGAATAGCTATCAAGATGCTTTTAAAAAAGAATTGCAAGCTTTTATAGAACTTACAGAGATCGGTGACTTATATATCAACACTTTATTACAGGAAATGCTTCAAGAAGATATGCTTCAACTGAATGATCCGCCCTATACGGAATTTAAATATAAAGGATTAAAATTATTTTTATCCTAACTGTTTAAAATTTTAACAAATGTATTTATAGCAACCCTAAGGACGTTTTTACGAGTCGCTTTATTAGCCAATTTTCTTAAAGTGGCGTATGATTAAAATATGCAGATGTTACAGATTCAAAAATAAATTATAAGGGGGAAATAGAATGGAGCGCTTAAAAGATAAAGTGGCAATAGTAACAGGCGGGGCTGGTGGAATTGGTTCAGCCATTGTCCGCGCCTATGCTAGAGAAGGGGCAAAAGTAGCAATCGTCGATCTTAATCAAGAAAAAGGCGAGGCTTTAAGCCGTTCTCTAAATGAGGAGGGATATAATACCTTCTTTATCAAGACTGATTTGACTAAAAAATCAGCCTTAGAAACGTGCATTCAAGGGGTTGTTGACCGCTATCATCAAATCGATGTGTTGGTCAATAATGCTCATGCTTCAAGGATGAAGAGCTTCTTAGATATTACAGAAGAAGATTTAGCTCTATCAATGGAGTCTGGTTTCTATGCTACCTTTTTCTTGAGCCAACTAGCTATTCCATATCTTAAAAAGACTAAAGGAAATATCATTAATTTTGGTTCAGGAGCAGCCATTAAGGGTGATAACCATCAAGGGGCTTATGTAGCAGCCAAAGAAGCGATTCGTGGGATTTCGCGTGTGATGGCGAATGAGTTTGGTAAAGATGGTATCAATGTGAATGTCATTTCACCTATAGCCTATTCTGAAGGTGTCGATGCTTGGCGTGCTGAAAACCCTGAATATTATGAAAAAGTCGTTCAAGGTATTCCACTCCAAAAATTTGGTGATATTGACAAAGATATCGCACCAGTCGCAGTTTTTCTAGCAAGTGATGAATCACGTTACATCACAGGTCAAACATTTATGGTCGATGGAGGAAGTATTAAATTATATTAGGAGGAAACAAAATGGAAAGATTAGAAGGTAAAGTTTTAATTATTACTGGCGGCGCTCAAGGGATGGGGAAAGTGCATGCAGAGGTCGCTTTAGCTGAAGGAGCTAAGGTTGTCATTACTGATATTAATGAAGAAAAAGGGAATGAAGTTGCTAAAGAACTTGGTCAAAATGTTCTATTTGTTAAACAAGATGTGACCAAGGAAAGTGACTGGAAAAAGGTAATTGATGCGACAATGGATAAATGGGGCAGGATAGACTCGCTCGTTAATAATGCAGGTATCACTTATAATATGAAAATTGAAGATGTTTCATTAGACGATTACATGAAAATTGTGAATATCAACCAAGTTTCCGTCTTTTTAGGTATTAAAGCCGTAACACCTATTATGAAGCAACAAAAGTATGGTTCTATAATTAACATTTCTTCTATGAATGGTTTAGTAGGTGGGGCGATCGGATATACAGACACTAAGTTTGCGGTTAGAGGAATGACGAAATCAGCAGCGAGAGAGTTATCTCCATATAATATAACCGTTAATTCTGTCCATCCTGGTGTAGTACACACACCAATGTTAGAACAACCGGGTGTTAAGGAAGCGGTTGATAAATTTAAAGAAACTATTCCTATGCGCCGAGTGGCTCAGCCTAAAGAAGTTTCTAATTTAGTTGTATTCTTAGCTTCCGATGAAGCAAGATATTCAACTGGATCTGAGTTTGTCATTGATGGAGGAGTTACAGCTGCTGTTTAAAATTAGTTAGTTACTAGCTTACTCTTATTTTAAAAGCATGCTATCGAATTCACTCAATTATTTCCTATGACACTTTTTAATGCTATAATATAATCAATAAAAAAAAGAAAGGTTTGATAAAATGTTGAAATTATACTATGCACCTGGTACTTGTTCCTTGGCTTGCTGGATCGCTTTAGAATGGTCTGGTCTTGAGTATGAAACCATTCGTGTGGATTACAATGATCCTGAGTATCGTAAAATTAATCCTTTAGGAATGGTTCCTGCTCTTGAAATTGGAGCCGATCGTCCGATGACTCAAGCAGGAGCAATTTTACAATACATTGCTAATTCCGTTCCAGAAAAAGATTTAGGACCTAATGAAGGGTTAGAAAATGTTTTTGAGTTTGATGAAACATCTCTATTCCTTTCTGCAGATATTCATCCATCATTCTGGCCGTTCTTTAACCCACAGCGTTATACAACATCTGAAGACATAGATGTAATTGAAATGGCTCGTGCGGCAGCACCTGCTCGTATTGATGCGAACTTCAAACATCTTGATGATATTATTGGTGATTCTAATCACCTCTACCAAAATAAACGTACTGTGCTTGATCCATTAGCATTCATTTTTGCAACTTGGACTAAGAATTTAGAAAAAACGTATAAAGACTATCCAAACGTTAAGCGTATGGTAGAACATCTTAAGGAAGATCCAGCTGTTCAAAAAGTTCTTACTGAAGCTAATGAGTAGGTCAAAAGTGTTGATATAAATTAAAAATAAGAGACATGAAATTAAATTCATGTCTCTTATTTTTAAACAAAAACATTATAACAATAAGCTTTGTAAATATTTAAAATGACTAAGCAATGAGTGGTAAGTTGTATGTATCAACTATTTAAAGTGTTTTATTAAAGTGGATATAAAAAGTTAATCCTTTAAGATTAATCATTAAACCACTTTATTGATTTAATAAAGCTGAAAGATAGTGATTTTTAAATAGTATATTGTTTAATCAGTGAAAGGAAAGAGATGAATTTTATGGCAAGTATTGAAGTCAATAAAAAGGCACCAGACTTTGAATTAGAAGATTTCGAAGGAAAGACAGTTAAGCTTTCAGCTTTCAGAGGAAGTAAAAATGTAATGCTTGTATTAAACAGAGGCTTTATATGACCTTTCTGCCGCAAGCACATGATGCAGTTGCATAAAGATTATAATCAGTTTGAAAAAAGAGACACCGCTATTGTCGTCATTGGTCCTGAAAACGATAAAAAATTCGCAGACTACTGGCATGAAAATGACTTAGAATTTTATGGTCTACCTGATCCAAACCATTCGGTATTAAAATTGTATGGTCAAGAAGTAAATCTTTTTAAGATGGGACGGATGCCAGCTCAAATGTTGGTAGATAAAAAGGGTGAGTTGAGATATATTCACTACGGTCATTCCATGAAAGTTATCCCTGAAAATAGTGAGATGTTAGATTTGATAGATAGTTTATAATCAATTAACTAAATAAAGAGCAAACAGCACACATGCTGCTTGCTCTTTTGTTTCCTAATCCTATCGAATTATTTAAGATAACTTGGATTATTTTTTAGGCATTTTTTCGTCCTTTAGAATTTCTAATTTATGTGACTCCATCGATTCAATTTCACTGTCATCTGGATCGTCTAATTTTTTTCGATCTTCTGAATTTTCCCAATTTTTCCAATCTTCTTGTGATTTCCATGAGCCTAAAACCACAATTAAATCCTCTTCAATGCCTCTACTGATTGATAAATTAATGAAACCTGGTTGATCATTTATGATTTCACGATTCGATAATTTATTGATGATGCTTTCTGTTTTGCCTACTTTAGGTTTTATATGTTGCATAACTAAAAACATTCATACCATCTCCTTTATTTAAACATTAGCAAAGATGGTATTTATCTTCAATCGATTTGCTCAATCTAACAAGGGATTATTTGTAGTTGTTGATTATTTAATAGGGTTTGGCTGGATGGAAAATTTTAGAATTTAATTTTCGGTGACTTCAACTATTAATTCGTTTGCCATTCATTTGCAGAATAGCATCTATTATTATTTTCAATTTCATTTGCAACAAATAATTTGTGTCCATCATAAAAATATAAGATTTGGTCATTAATGAGCAAAGCAAATGTATGGGCACTTTCAGAATCTTTATTGACTTGACTAGGATCGATCAGTTCAAATTTAGTATCGGCAGGAAAACTGGCGTTGGTCTTCAAATGCATTGCTTGAATGACTTGAACAAAGTCATTACTATTTTTAAATTGAAGCTTAAAATCATTATAATCATCAAGATAGTGATCAAAAGCTTTTTGAAGAATTTCATATGTTTTCTTTTCAACTAGGAAAGCATCTTCATTTTTAAAACTTGTAGCTTTTAATGCGATTCTATTTTCTTGTTCATCATCTAGACCAATCAAATGGTTTACATCGATCACAATTTCATCATTTACTATATAAAGACCAAGGTCTTGATAAACCCTAGCATTTTGATAATTTTCTCGCAGATCATATGCCATTGATTGATAAGGATATAAGCTTTCGGGTTTGCCTTGATTATTTAATAGTACTACCGGTGACACCGTTTTACGAATTAAGCCTGAGCCTAAGCCACCTTCAAACTCTTTGAGACCTCCTGTCAAGATAACGAGGTCTTGATATGGAGCGGGTATAGATTCAATTGTTTCATTCTCATCTACGTAGAAACGTATACTTTCTCCTTTTTCTCGTTGTGTAAAATAGTAGGCCATATTAAATAAGCCACTTTCTTCGATTGAGACAATGATATCTAAGTTAAGATTCAATTTAGGAACTGTTGCTTGTGCTTGATATATACCAACGTACTTTTCAATTTTTTCTGGTGCTTCATATAGACTATCGTCAGGATTAAGAATTTTATCAGGGATAAAATTAGCCTTAATGTGATGTCCTTGGTGATGACCGTCTACTTTCATATGGTTTGTTTCTTTAACATCAGCTTCTGCTTGTGCGAAAGTGGCGTGTGGAAAAAGTAGATTAAGGGTTAAGGCAGTTAAAATTAATAAAGTAATAAATATTCTTTTCATTAGTTCACACCTTTCAGCAATTAGTTGGGTTTAATTCCGTCAATGTATTCATAAGTATTTCCATGATTATCTATTAATTGTCCAGACTGTTGCACAAAAGAAAAAATTTCTTCACCGAATAATTGGACGGTCCAATGATCGTTATTTACAGTGATAGTTGGGCAGGAAATAGTGAAATAATTATAATCATTTTTTTGTGTATATGAAATGTCAGGAATCGTTTGATTAATCAAGTCTAAGATATTTCTTTGTGTCATTTCAGGTGTTATCTGATCTACAATGGCTAGATAAACTTCTTTTAAGTTAATTGGAAGATTATTTTCTTTCTTATATCTCTCTTGAACAGATATAGAATAATTCTTAAGGTCTGGATAAGGGTAAGCATTAAATTCGAATAACCATTCTATAAATTCTTGATCAATGGTGTCATCGTGATGGTCTTTGTTTGATTTAATATCTTTTTCCACATCTTGCTGTTCATTATCATAGTTATCTTCATGGTCGTGTCCATAAACAGGGTGAGCATACCCTGATTCATCTTTAATATAGATGATTAATTGGTTTTCTTGAAAAAGCAATCCTTCAATACTACTTGCTTCAGGGGCTAGATAGTATCCGCTGAAAGGTAATTCTTTCATGCTTGAGCTTTCAGCTTTAACAAGAGAACAAGGTGAGAGTAGGGAAATAAACAAAAGGAAACTTGCTAAAATAGATTTAAGTTGCATAAGATTCTCCTTAAAGAATAAAAGCACAGCCTTATCTTAGCTGTGCTTTTTGTGACTAATGTATTAATTATTCAGCAGAGCTTTCAGTTACTTCTTCAGGTTCTTCTTCAGAGTTACTGCTTTCTTCAGCCGATGAATCTTCAGAACTTTCCTCACTTGTTTCAGAATCTGAACTTTCTTCAACACTTTCTTCAGAAACTTCTTCTACTTCAACTGTTTCTTCAGAAGCTTCTTCTTTATCGTTTTCCTCAATAGATCCAGAAAACTTCTTTGTTACTTCTAAAGGAGCCATTTTAGTATCGCCACCTTCATATAATCCCATGGCTGCTAAAATCTTATAGGCAATATCTGTATTTTCAAAATTACCTTCAAACATTGCAGCGCCAGCACCGATTGCAAAAACTGGAACTTTCTCAGGTGAGTGGTCAACAGTTGTGAATGCTAAACCAGCTTTACGTGCTAATAGACGTGTAGCAGCGATTGATAATGGTTCATATGCATGGTAGCCTTTGATAATATCTGCTTGACCCAGATTACGTTCTTCATATGGTTTCATTGTTTGTTCGAAAGCATAACGTAATTCTGCTAATTCATAAGGTGTTACTAACATTAAGTCTTTGGCTTCTTCTTCACCTTCTTCAGCCGCTTTCTCGACTTCGCCAGCAGTCTTTACAACTTCTTCTGCTTCCAGGTCAAAGATAAATCCGAAGTTTTCTTCTAGTAATGGAACAGCATCTTCAAAAGTCATTTCTGGATTTTCTTCTTTGGCCTTAGCAAAGATTACATCAAATTGTTCTTGAGAAACTTTTTGATTGTCTAGTAAATGGAAGTAAGAGTTATAACCTGTTTCCGAGTTTCCGATGGTGAAACCGCCGGTAGGATGATCAGCAGTTACAACGATTAAAGTTTCTTCAGGATGTTCATAGTAGAAATCAATTGCTTCTTGGATCGAGTCTTGAAAGTCAATCACTTCTTTAATAGTTGTTGCGGCATCATTAGCGTGCTCTGCCCAGTCAATCTTACCAGATTCTGTCATCATGAAGAAACCTTCTTCGTTAGCGCTTAGGACTTCAATTCCTTTAGCGACCATATCTGCTAATGTAGGTTCACCTTCTTGTCGATCAATCGCATATTTCATAGAAGAACCATCTGATTCAGAAAGAACAGATGCAGGTGCATAAACTTTCTCAGTGTCAGCAGTAATAGTATCGAATTCTTCTTGAGTATCTGCTACCATATATCCTTTTTCTTCTAATACCTCGTATAAGTCTTTTTGATCATCTTCAGCACCTGTTCGCTTACCAAGAGAACCCCCTGCAAAATATTCAAAGTTTGAAGCAGACATTTGTTCACCAATTTCGTAATAATTTCTACGGTGTTCAACGTTTGAATAGAAGGCAGCAGGAGTCGCATGATTTAAAGTTACTGTCGATAGGATACCAACGGCTTTTCCCTGAGCTTGAGCTTTTTCAGCAATTGATTCTGTTTGTTCGGTATAGCCAGGTGTTAGACCAATGACGTTTGAATCAATCTTTACGCCATTTCCAAATGCGGTAGCAGTACCAGCAGAGTCCGGAACATAATGGTCAGCATCGGTTGGGTTTTGCAGACCAACAACAGGAAATTTAGCAAAATTTAACGGTTGAGCGACTGCTTGACCGTTACCTTCGTCACCATTATCTGGACCTAAGTAATATTCAGCCGCAGAAACAGGGATATTTCCCATGCCATCTCCGATAAATAAGAAGACATATTTTGCTCGGTTTTTAGAAATAAGAGATAAATCTTCAGTTAACGCACGGCCTTCTTCCAAGGTTGCTACTGGAAGTTCCGACCATTGACCTTCTTCTTGTTTAGCAAAAATCATTGTAGGGGCACATACTGACATTAATACAGAAGCACATAATGATAGAATTACTGTTTTTTTCATTGACTCAATCCTTCTTTATAATTTATTGATGATTTATTCATCTAGATATAAGTTAGCAGAGCATTGTAAATTTTTAGTAAATTCTAAGTAAAAGTAAGGTAAATTTTCAACAATTTATTAAGAAATGACTCCAAATTGTACAAAAGAGAATAAGATTGTTGCGACAAGAGTACAAAGATGAATAACTGGTATATCAATAGGCTACTAGACCAACATAAATGATAATAGCTACGGTATAAACAAGCTAAACACAGCAACTATTACTATGTTAAAATGTAATTATTATTATTTGCTTATAAGTTGAGTTAAAGTCCCCATAAATGTATGATTTTTATCCATTGAGCAAGTTTGTGGAACATTCAAAACACTTTGAAAGTTGTCTTAGTATCGCTGTATAATTAATTTATGTATTTAACCACTTTAACAATCTGTCTTTGATAAGATTAAGGAGAGCAATATGTTAGAAGAATGTATCTATTTTATTAATGGTTTTGGTGGCATGAAGGAAGAGAGTGAAATTTTTTTGAAATTATTGTCTAAAAAAGGCTTAGGAGTAAATTATCTCTATTTACCCGGACATGAAGAGGCCTTTAATGACAATGTAGTAGCTAAAGAAGACCTGATTAACTTTTATAAGGATACTATCGGGGAGAAACCATCTGTTATAATAGGGCATTCTATCGGGGGTGAAATAGCTGCTTTTCTAGCTGCACATTTAAGTAATATTACTAAAGTCATTTTACTTGATGGAGGGATTATCTCAAG
The DNA here is from genome assembly GCF_050409545.1 of Facklamia sp. P12932. Taxonomy (NCBI): domain Bacteria; kingdom Bacillati; phylum Bacillota; class Bacilli; order Lactobacillales; family Aerococcaceae; genus Facklamia; species Facklamia sp. P12932. Next base: position 36,656 of record NZ_JBNUPG010000004.1, read on the forward strand.
TGAAGATTTTGGAGTATCACTGGAAGATGAACTGATCAATGCAAAACAGATCCTATCTAGCGGTAATTATAAATATATGAACGAGGAGAGCGCTTTGAATCTTTTGAGTCTTAATCATTCGATTCAGTTATCGATTACTAGTAAAGCATATAAAACACCTACATTGCTTCTGATTAGTGATCTTCAAGAGGTTTTACCGACCAAGCTAAAAAGATCTAAAAATTTAAATGATAATATAAGCATGAAAATTATCGAAAACGCGAGTCATGCTATCTATCAAGACCAACCTGAAAAAATAGCTGAAGAAATTGCTAGTTGGCTGAATATGACTAATTGTAAATAGCTTAAATTATCCTGGTCTTTGTTTGGCAATGATCCGATCTATAGGATATGCTGACATAGGTAATAAGAGGAGACTTGGTATGGAAATCATTAATGTGACTGCTGAAGTTGATCCATTATTTGTAAATGGGCAGTTTCAAATCAGTTTATGAAAGAATATATGGATAGATGGTTAGCCAACTATCAGGATTTACTGTCTGATGACGCCAAAAGAGTGTTTGTTGGTGGGAAGTTTAGCTTTTAAACGATTATTTCCCCATTAAAAAAAGGACTTTTTCAGAAAGCAAAAAGCGGTTCAAAGTAGTAGACTCATTTAGGCAAGTAACTGGGGGGTTAAATAAAAAAGTTATTCAAGCATTTGGCAAAGAGCTAGATTTTACAATTATGCTTTATTTAGGTTTATGTAATGGGGCAGGTTGGGTGGTAGAACTGGACAGAAGAACTTATATTCTAGTGGGAATTGAAAAAATGATCGAATGAGATTGGATGAGTAAAGACCGTATGCATGGACTTATTTTTCAAGAATTAGGGCATATCTATCATCAACAATATGGTAATTTTGACCAATTTGAGCAAGGTGAAAACTATTTTTTATGGTTACTCTTTACCGAAGGAATTGCAATGTATTTTGAGCAAGTCTTAGCAGGAAATTTGAATTATTTTCATCAAAAGACTAATGGATGGTTAGAATGGTGCAATCTTCACTTAACGACTATCAATAAAGATTTTGATAATGATATCAGAAAAATGACCACTGAGAATTAAATTTTCTTTGGTGATAGGGTAAGATGTCAAGTAAGACCCGATTGTGGATATCCAGGAGCACTTTTTGTACAATATATCTGATCTAAGGTTCATTTCAATCAAGTGGGGGGGTTGTGGCTGGAATTTTTAAATTGTAGCTATATTCGATGACTGATCATAAAGTATGTTGTGACTTAGCAAGGTATAGACTGAAGGATATTTTAGGTTAACCTAAAAATTTATTGCAAGTACTCTAATTTTGTTATAAAATATTATTAGGGAATGGCTGTAGCTTTATATAATTAATTAAGTTTAATGGTGGCACTGAGTTTTTATATAGTAAGTTTAGAAGTCTAGTTAATCGCTAATTCTATATAAATTCTTAAGGGATTTAAGCTTTGAAGGCCAGTCCTATATCTTATTAATTAGTTAAAATGATTAGTTATTAAAGGAAGTGGTGTGAATAGTAGTGATTATTTTTTAAGCTATTCTTTAGAAAAATATTTAAAGACTAGCCAGAATAAATGAAGAAGTTCTCTATTATTAGAATGGACTCTAAAAAATCTTATTTAAAGAAAGGAAATGACTATGACAATCAATCAAGAATTAATACAATCATTCAAAACAAAATATCAAGCAGAAACGATCAATCATGCAGTAGAAAATGCGGTAGCTAAAGTTGGGTTCAATCAATCTTCATTTAATAATGAGGCCGTGAGAGACCATACCTTCGTTTTCTCCGATGAAACAAAAAGAGGCAAGATTACCGATCAGAAGAAAAGCGGTCGTTGCTGGATGTTTGCTGCCTTAAACGGTGCGCGTGTAAATACAATGGAAGAGTTAAATTTAGAAACTTTTGAATTTTCGCAAAATTATACCCTCTTCTGGGATAAGCTAGAAAAATCAAACTTCTTCTTGGATTCTATCATTGAAACGGTAGAGGAACCTTTAAATTCACGTGTGGTACAACATTTATTGCAAGCGCCGGTCGAAGATGGTGGACAATGGGATATGTTCACAGCCTTACTACAAAAGTATGGTTCAGTTCCTAAATCGGTAATGCCAGAAACTTACCATTCTTCTAATACTTATGAAATGGTAGCAATCATTACTAAACGTTTAAGAGCTTTTGCTAAAGAATTAAGAACGGCTTATCAAAATAAGGCTTCAAAAGAAGATTTGAAAGCAATGAAAGAGGATATGCTGTATGTTATATACAACATCTTAGTTAAAGCCTTGGGACAGGTTCCAGAGAAGTTCTCTTACAGTTACCGCGACAAGGATGGAAAATATCACCGTATTGAAGACATCACACCACAAGATTTCTTTAATAAGTATGTGGGTTGGGATTTAGAAGGTAAAGTCAGTGTAATCAACGCACCGACTGAAGATAAGCCTTTCGGACGGGCGTTCACTGTTAAATATTTAGCCTCTGTAGCCGAAGGCCACCCGATTACTTATATTAATGCACCAATTGAAGTGCTTAAAGAAGCTGCAATTGCTTCAATCAAAGATGGCAAGCCAGTTTGGTTTGGTTGTGATGTTGGTAAGATGAGTGATCGTGAATTGGGTATTATGGATAAACACTTATACGAATATGAGGCTATCTTAGCTGAAGCGCCTCAATTAAATAAGGCTGAGCGCTTAGATTATGGGGAGAGTTTATTAACTCACGCCATGCTTTTAGTAGGTGTGGACCTAGATGCTGATGGTAAACCAGTCAATTGGAAGGTTGAGAACAGTTGGGGTGAAAAATCTGGCGATAAAGGTATCTTCTCAATGAGTGATCAATGGTTTGACGAGTATAACTATCAAGTGACTGTTGATAAGAAATACCTTGATCAAAAATGGTTAGATGCTCTTAATCAACCAGTCATTGAATTAGAACCATGGGATCCAATGGGATCTTTAGCTGATTGGAACTAAGATGATCCAGTTTAAAATAACCCCTAAATTTAATAATTAAATATAAACAAATAACTCCTTAGATCATGAAGACAGTATAATTTGCAGAGAGCATTATACATGTGTAATTATGAATCAAAGGAGTTTTTTGATCTGTTTTTTTAGAAAAAATAGAAATACTATTACAAAAAATATTAACATTTCGATCTGTCTCATTAAGAAGCTTTAATAATAGTCTATACATTCAACATTTTTTAATAATAGTCTATACATTCAAAACTTGACCAAATTTACTATAAAAGGTATATTTATTTTTTATAGTAAAAATTACGAGGAGGATCAGAATGGAACAGAATCAAGGACTGTTTAAAAAGCTCAGTGTCTTAATCTTAATGTTTATATTGCTTTTGCCTGTTAAAATGATTGTAGGTGCTGAAGACAAGAAGTTATCAACTATTAATAGTGAACAGATCCAAGAAGGACTTGAAGATCCTGGTGTTTTAAAAGTAGGAATGGAAGCTAATTATTCACCTTTTAACTGGTCGCAACCTTCTCTAGTAAATGGAGCGCTCCCTATTTCTAACTCTAAAGGAGAGTTTGGCAATGGCTATGATGTCCATATCGCACAAGAGTTAGCGCAACAGTTAGGTTTGGAATTAGAAATTGTAAAATTAGAGTGGGATGGTTTACCTCCAGCTTTAAATTCTGGTAAGGTAGATGCTATCATTGCTGGCATGTCGGTCACACCAGAGCGTAAGAAGGAAATTGACTTTTCTGATAATTATTATGAAAGTCAGATGGTCCTGGTAGTTCGCAAAGATTCTGATTTTGTCGATGCTCAATCCATCGAAGATTTTTCAAATGCTAAAGTAACCGCTCAGCTAAATACCTTCCATTATGGCTTAATCGATCAAATACCTAATGTCCAGAAAGGGACAGCTTTGGATTCTTTTCCAACCATGATTTCTTCCGTCCTATCAGGTAAAATTGATGCTTATTTATCGGAAGAACCAGGAGCCATGGCTGCTGTAGCTGCTAACACCGACTTAACTTATGTAAAATTTACTAAAGAGAATGGCTTTGATCTGAGTCAGGTAGATACAGGAATCGCGATTGGTTTACGTAAAGGAAGTCCTTTGGTGGAACCAATTAATCAAGCTTTAAGTCAGATTGATGAAGAGGAACGGATAGCATTGATGAAAGAAATGGTAGAACTCAATCAAGGTCAAGAAAACCTTAGCTTTTGGCAAGATGTTCAGGCTTTGTGGGCTAGTTACGGTAATCAATTTATTCGTGGTGCCTTGAACACTCTATTCATTGCGCTGTTTGCAACCATTGTGGGGTCCGTGATTGGACTCTTGATTGCAGTGATCCGTTCAATGAAGGACTTGTTCCAAAAAGGTCGCCCTTCTTATTATTTGTTTAAAGTAGTTGATTTTCTTTTAGTTACCTACATCGAAATTTTTAGAGGAACACCGATGATGGTTCAAGCCATGTTAATTTTTTATGGTCTAAAACTATTCTTTGATATTGATCTTTCTTCAATGACAGCAGCTTTATTTATTGTTTCAATTAATACAGGTGCCTATCTATCTGAAGTCATGCGTGGAGGTATTCAAGGGGTGGATAAGGGACAATATGAAGGGGCAAAAGCAATTGGTATGACCCACGGTCAAACCATGCGACATGTGGTATTACCGCAAGCTGTCTTATCGATTCTACCAACTTTAGGAAATGAGTTTGTGATTAATATCAAAGATACTTCCGTTTTAAATGTTATAGCAGTGACAGAATTGTTCTTTGTTTCCAAGTCTGTCGCAGGATCGACCTATCAGACTTTCCAGACCTTCTTGATTACCTCAGTGATTTATTTTGTTTTAACGTTTACGACCACTCGTATTTTAAATTTAATTGAGAGAAAGGTGTCAGGTTCTCATTCTTATACAGTTGTTCAGTCTTCATCCACAGAAGCGGTCAAGGGGGTGAAAACACATGACTAATGAAAATAAAATCTTAGAGATTGCTCACTTATCTAAAAAATTTGGGGACAACTTAGTCTTAAAAGACATTGATTTTAGCGTGAAACAAGGAGAGGTCATCTCTATTATTGGCTCTTCAGGTTCAGGAAAATCAACCCTTCTGAGATGTCTCAATCTTCTAGAGCAACCGAGCGGAGGGGATATTCTTTATAAAGGCAAGTCAGTGATGACCAATCATTACCCTTTGAATCACTATCGAGCAGAAGTGGGAATGGTTTTCCAACAGTTTAACCTTTTTAATAATATGAATGTTTTGAAAAATTGTGCCATTGGACAAGTTAAAATCTTGGGACGGACAAAAGAAGAAGCAGAGCAAATTGCTATGGCCAACTTGACTAAGGTGGGCATGGCTCCTTATGTCAATGCGCGTCCTAAACAATTGTCAGGTGGACAACAGCAAAGAGTTGCTATTGCTCGGGCTTTATCAATGGATCCAGAATTATTACTGTTTGATGAGCCGACTTCAGCGCTTGACCCAGAAATGGTAGGAGAGGTATTAGATACCATGACCCAATTAGCAAGAGAGGGTCTGACAATGATAGTAGTGACTCATGAAATGGCTTTTGCCCGTGATGTTTCTAGTCGGGTTGTTTTTATGGACAAAGGTGTAATTGTGGAAGATGGCTTAGCCCAGCAAGTGATTAATGAGCCTCAGCATGAGCGAACTAAATTGTTCCTAAGTCGTTTTCATAAAGAGCAAATGTAAAAATTAATAGACCTAAAAGAGGTGATCTTTATGACCACCTCTTTTAATAAGATCTAATTAGAGCGATGGTGTTATAATAAAAAAGCAGCTAATAAACTTAAAAGATTAAGGATGATGTTATGGAAGCAAAAATACCAACAAGACTCTCAAGGGTGAGCCTGCTCTTAAAAGAAGAGGGCCTAAGTCGGTTAGCTCAATCAAGAGTGGTAGTATTGGGGCTAGGCGGAGTAGGTTCTGCTTGTGCTGAGGCGTTAGCTCGAGGAGGAGTAGGCTATTTAACGATAATTGATGGAGATATTATTGAAGAAAGCAATATTAATCGTCAAGCTTTAGCCTTTTCATCAACCGTGGGTAAGGTTAAAGCAGATGTTATGAAAGCGATGATCGCTGAAATCAATCCGGACTGCCAAGTGGATGCCCGTCAAATATTTCTAACCAAAGAAAATATTGAGGAAATTTTAACTGATCTAGTAGGAGTGGATTATATAATTGATTGTATTGATACTATCTCTCAAAAATTAGAAATTGCAGCCTTTTGTCAAAAAGAAAAATTGCCCTTAATTTCATCTATGGGGGCAGCGAATAAATTAGATCCGACTTACTTAAACTTTAGTAAAATAGAAAAGACCTCTTATTGTCCCCTTTCAAAGATTATACGTCTAGAGTGCCGTAGAAGAGGCATTAAAAATTTAGAGGTTCTTTATTCTAATGAACAACCCTTCAAAGTTGAAAATCCTACTGGCAATACAAAATCACAAACCTTAGGTTCGATGAGCTATATGCCACCAATTATGGGAATGATGCTAGCAGGAAAAGTGATCCGACGTTTGGCAGGGAAGGAAGAATATAAAGTTTGGTAAATCGAAGTAAGAAGGAGAGGAGAGACTATGAATTTATTAGATAGTCACTATCACTTTGATTTTATAAAAGATCAACAGGCTCGTCAGTTATTTTTAGAAACAATTGCTAAAGAAAAGCTTAAAATTGTGGCTCAAACTGTCACACCCTCAGGTTTTATTGAGTTAAAGGATAGCCTCAAAAAAATGGATTGTGATCAAAAGTTTCTGCCTTATTTATCTTTAGGTTTTCATCCTTGGTGGATTAAGTCTAAGGAACAAGCGAATAAGGAGTTAGCTATCTTTCAAGGAGAATTAGACCAATCTCTTTTAATAGGAGAAGTCGGTTTAGATTTTTCGACCAATGGATTGGAAAAAGCGGATGAGGACTTACAGATTTATGTTTTCTCAAACATTCTATCACTATTAGCTGAGCGTTTAAATAATCATTATGTATTATCAATCCACGCAGTACAATCAGCTTCAAAAGTATTGGACTTAATAGAAAGTCATTCTGCTAAGAATATTACGGCAATTTTACACCGCTTTAATGGAACCAGTGATCAATTAACCAGACATCGAGATCAAGGAGGTTATCTATCTGTTCATCCGACGATGTTAAATACAAAAAAAGGACGCGCCTATGTTCAACAAATAGCTGGAGATCACATTTTACTTGAGAGTGATTGGCCAACGGAGGATAAGATTATTTGTGATAGAAAAGAAGTTCAGCATATGGCTAAATCTTTAAAAGAACTTCTTAGGCAAACCGTCATAGATTTATCAGCCATCCGACAAGAAGAGATGGGACCAGTTATCGCTAGGACGCAAGCCAAAATTTATAAAGTATAAAATCACTCTGAAAGGGATAAGCCTAATATGAATATCGAACTTGTTAAGTTAGAGAAAAAACATCAGCTACTATTAATTGAGATGATCGAAGAATGGAAAGAAGATATAGAAAAAAATCAAACAGATGGTTCGCCATCGGCCATCTTTCGTCATGATCCACATGATTTTGGAGGATATATTAAGAGTATAGAAGATAAAGAAGCTGTACACTCAGACCGTGTACCGGATTCGACCTTTTTTTGTCTCGACCGCAATCGGAATGTTTTGGTAGGGGCAGTGAATATTCGCCATTATTTAAATGATGGCCTTTTACTAAAGGGTGGACATATAGGAGACGGTATTCGACCGAGTGAGCGACGCAAAGGTTATGCCACAGCAATGATAGGTTTAGCACTAAAAGAGTGTAAACGAATCGGTATAAAAAGGGTTTTAATGATTTGTAATAAAGAAAATATTGGGTCCGCGAAATCCATTCAAAAAAATGGTGGCGTTTTAGAAAATGAAGTAGTTTATCCTGATGGCACTGTCGATCAAAGGTATTGGATAGAGCTAAGGGATGAATAATGAAGTATTATCTTTTCAAAAATTGTTCTATTTTTTGAGCATACTTAACTAGAAAATGATGAGTTAAAGACAAAGTATGTGGTGAATCGTTAAAAACAACTTGCAAAGGGCTTAAGGTATTTGTTAGAGTAAAAAAGTTAAAAACACAATTAGAAAGGTGACATTATTTTGCATTCGATAAACTTTGAAACATTTAAACGCTTTGCTTTTCCCGTTCATCTTGGAATTATCATGCCCTTAATTATGACTGCCATGCAGGGGCAAGTCGTATTCCCTGAAATGTTAGTTAAACTATCTGTTCTTTTACCCGTTTCAGTAATTCTTGGGGCTTATCTTCTTGATATACCAAAAATGTCTGAGCAATTCAATGAATTACTAGGTATCCAGCATCCAGAATGGTTAAAATTCGTAGTGGGACAATTCCCACCCGCCTTGATCTTTTCTTTTGTCATGGGCTTTCTTGGAGTATGGATGGAAGCGGGCATAAACGGCCAAGCTTTTTTGGGTGTTTTAAAGGGGCTTCCCTTAACAGTTTTTATCTCTATGATTATTCAAATGCTCGTGAGCCTATTGATTGATAAGGGCTATCAAAAATGGTTCTTTTCAAATTAAGCAGTTAATTAAATAGAAAAGAACGGTTAACTAGATAATTCTACTAGTTAACCGTTTTTGATTAAGGAAGATTACTATAAAAAGTAGCGGTTAGAGCTTGAACGGTTAGTGAAACGAGACTGATAGCTATCCAACAAGAGAGGCCAAGTAAAATGGGTTTCTTTCCTTCTCTAATTAGTTCACTTAATTGAGAGTTTAACCCGATAGCCGCCATAGCCATACTGATAAAAAATTTAGCGAGAGTTTTTATCAGGGGAATAAACTTTTCGACGTAACTATAGGTAAATGCATTTGTTGGAAGAAGGTCCACTATGGAAGTGACTAAGGCAGCTAAAATAAAATAGAGAATAAATGTAGGAAGTAAGTGAAAAATAGTGGCTTTTGCGTGTTCATTTTCCTTACGAGCTTTCATCAAAGATAGACCTATCGTAATGGGAATAATGGCTAGTGTTCGTGTTAATTTGACCGTTACTGCAGCAGATAGGATGCCTTCCACTTGATAGAAGCTTTCTGCTGTCGCTGCTGCGGCAGTCACTGAAGAAGTGTCATTAACTGCAGAACCTGCGAAGATAGCAAAACCTTCTGTTCCTAATCCTAAGTTATAACCTAAAGTAGGGAAAATCAAAGCAGCCAGTACATTAAAAATAAAAATAATTGAAATAGCCTGAGCAACTTGCTTATCATCTGCTTCAATAACTGGAGCAGTGGCTGCAATTGCAGAACCTCCACAAATAGCTGATCCGACCCCAATTAAAGTCGCTAATTTCGTTTCCATCTTAAATTGCTTATGAAAGAACCAAGCAACCAGTAGCGCAATCGAGATAGTAGCAACTATTACAGGTAAGCTTTTGCTGCCAACTTTAATAATCATTGAGAGGTTCAAGGAGAAACCTAATAAAACAACTGCCCATTGTAGGATATTTTTCGCTGAAAAGCGAACACCGAGATGAAAAATGGCATGATTAGCTAATTGGGGCTGAATGAGACTGATGATCATGCCTATTAAGATAGCAAAGACGGGTGCTCCAATAATCGCCAGTGAAAAGTTTCCAATCGATACACTGGCTAAAAGGCTAGCAAAAATAGCAATCAAGAAACATAAAAGAAGTCCTGGAAGTTTATTTTTTACTGAGTTCATGTAAAGAGATCTCCTTTAATTTTATATCACATCTATCCTACCAAACTTTATTAATTAATAAAATAACAAAAACCCTACTTTTTCTAATAAAGATAGGCGAACTAGTTAGGCATAGAAATAAACAATGCAGATAAGTAGGATAATCGTCCCACAAAGGTGGCAAATAAGAGATATACTAGCTTCTCTTTTATATTGCTTCATTAAGAGTTGATCATAGGAAGTGAGTTTATCTTTAGGAAATTTCCTTCTGCCGATAAGATAGAGTATGATATTTGAAGAGTTGTTTCCAGCGATATTAAAAATACCCCAAAATTTGGGATGTTTTAACCCTCGCGCCTTAGCATCAATAATAGTCATTTTATAGATGAAGTAAGCTAATAAGTTGCCAGAAGCTAGCGCAATGGTAGCGACAATTACAATTATAAATATTTTGATAGTTTCATTCATTTTTACGCCTCCTATATTCTTTGAATGATTTCATGAATAATGATTCCTGCCGTTATGGCCATTATAATAAAAATAGCAAGTAGCCATTCGACATGGTTAGGCATCAGGTGATGGAGTATGAATAGTGCTAAGATGATAGTTAAACTAATTAAAATAATCTTAAATAAATGTTTGTTACTACGAACTACATTTGAACTTTCTTGATAATGATTAATCAATTTTTCGTCTCCTTTCATCAATTGATCCAGACTGATTTGATAAAGATTGCTAAGGTCTATGACACTCCGAATATCAGGGTAATTTTTCTCGTTTTCCCAATTTGAAACGGATTGACGAGTAACCCCAATTTTTTCTGCAACTTCTTCTTGAGTTAAATTTGCATGCAAGCGTGCTGTTTTGAGTTGTTGGCCAAGACTCATAATGTCGCCTCCTTCTGTTTTAAATTTAGCATTTTCACTTGATATGTCTAGTGAAAGTCTTTTACATTCGTAAAATAATAGTGGAAAAGATGTTTTACATGACCCTATCATCCATTTTAAGACCTTGATGGGCAAATTTAATCAAAAATTACTAATAAATGATATAATAGGCTCTGTTAAAAAATCTGAAAACACAAAATATCATGTTTGAAGTTAGGTTGGAACGAAAAGAGGGTGATACAATGAACAGGTTAAATTTTTGGTCTAACCAAGTACAGGGAATTCAAACGCTCTATTCTAGTCGTAAACTACGTTTTAGTAAGGAAAATGCCAATGCTTATCAAACCATTTTTAATATCGATCAAAAACTTCCTCTTAGAATTTTAGAAATAGGTTGTGGGCCGGGTGCTTTATGTCAGGTATTAAAAGATTGGTACCCGAATGCCAATGTAATTGGATTAGACCGCGATCACAACTTCATAGAATTTGCTAAAGAAAACATTCCTGAAGTTGAATTTTTAGAGGGTGATATTTATAAGCTTCCTTTTGAGGAAAATAGTTTTGATGTTATTCTTTCGAATACAGTGGTTGAGCACATTGAAACAAACACTTTCTTTAAAACACAGTATCATTTATTAAAATCCGGAGGAGTCTGTCTTTGTCTCAGTCAAGCTCAAGGGGTCATTCACCAAGCACCGGCTTTGCTTTCTTTTAATGAAGATAAAAATACCTTTTGGCGGCAGATTGAAGTCTTAACAAACGGCCAAGATGATAGTATCCAAACTTTTCAACTAGGTAAGTATAAATTAAACGAGCAAGAATTGCCTCAAACAATGGAAAAGTTTGGTTTCCAAGACGTCTCAATGTCCTATGTTACGACTCATTTGACCCCGGATAATCCACAAGTAAGTGATCGCTTGGCTCATGCGATGATTGAGAGCGACCGTCTCGGTGATCTTGAAATATTGAACAGATTATTCAAGAATCCCCTTTTAAAAGAATTACAAAAAGACATTGAACAAATGATTGCAAAGACCAATCAAAAGTATGATAAAAGATAGGTGCTTTATCAAAAGGGCCAAAACAGTGGGATACGAAGATTTCTACTACCAACGTCCTTAGAGGAATAAAATGAAGCCATTAAAACTTATTGAAAGATCTTTTTTCTTTCACTAAGTTTTTGGTGATTGTAATTAGTGCTTCAACTTGTTACTATTTATTGAGATATGGAGGAGTAGCAATGAGAAATTTAGATTTATTAAACGGTAAGATATTCAAAACAATGTTGAAATTATCGACGCCTTTAATGTTAACTGCTTTTATTCAAATGACTTACACTTTAACCGATATTGCCTGGATTGGAAGACTCTCTACTGAGGCTGTAGCTGCAGCAGGACAAGTTGGCTTTGCTTTGTGGATTGCTTCGAGTTTGATGTTGATCCCTCGAATTGGAATGAGTGTCCTGACGGCACAAGCCTATGGGGCACGAGATGAAAAGACAGCACGCTCTTATATTAACAATGGTTTTTGGTTAGCCCTTATAATGGGACTTGCTTTTGGAGGCCTCTTAATTTTATTTAAAGATCCCTTTATTAATTTCTTCCAATTAGAAGATGACGTCAATCAACTGACTGAAGAATATTTGATTGTGATTGCTTCGGGTGTTTTTTTATTTTTTATTAACCCTGTTATATCTGGAGCCTATAATAGTTTAGGTAATAGTAAAACACCTTTTGCCGTCAATACTCTCGGACTGGTTATTAATATTATCTTAGATCCCATCTTAATTTTTGGCTTAGGGCCTCTTCCAGCCCTAGGGATTAAAGGGGCTGCTATGGCAACTATTTTTGCTCAGTTTATGGTATTTATTTTGTATCTTTATGCTATTTATCGCCAAGGAGATTTACTTTACCGCAGTCGCATCCACTTGTGGTCATTTAACAGTAAGAATCTAGGGCAAATCATTAAAGTAGGACTACCACCTTCTATTCAGTCGAATGCACACGCTTTAGTCAGTGTGTTACTAAATCGTTATGTTGCTTCCTATGGTGCTATGCCTTTAGCTGTTACCAGTGTGGGGTCAAACATTGAATCCATTTCATGGATGACCACTGAAGGTTTTGCAGTAGCGATTACGGCTATGGTAGGGCAGAATTATGGAGCTAAACTTTATGAACGAGTAGAAGGGATTTATCAAACGACCATTCGCTCCTTATTAGCCATTGGTTCATTTGCGACCTTAGTTCTTATCGTATTTAGAATGCAGTTCTTCAAGCTATTTATACCAGATGACCAGCAAGCTATCGCTTTAGGAGCTGTTTATTTACTTGTCTTTGGTTTAAGCCAATTATTTATGAGTTTTGAAATTGGTGGAAGTGGCTTCCTTAACGGTTTAGGAAATACTCAAGCCCCTGCCACTGTGAATACTGTTTGTAATTTGTTGAGAATCCCATTTGCTTGGCTGTTTATGCCTAATTATGGTGTGGTTGGAGTTTGGATTGCTATGTCTCTTTCCACTGCTTTAAAAGGAATAATTATTTACTTATTAGCCCGTAAGAATTGGAAAAAGCTCTACCTGTCTCATGCTAATTAGACATAAGAAAGTAGAGCTTAAATTAATTAATTATTCTCTTTTAAATTTGACACCCAATCTTTAGCATCTTGCACAATTTGAGGCGTAATTTGATGGGTATGTACCCATTCAATGGATAGGTCTGCTTGAACGTTTGTTAATTTTTTAATTAAGTCATTGTTTGCTTGCATACTACAGATTGGATCTGCCTCACCCATGGATAAGAAGAGTTGATGATTTGATAAATCTTTCTGCTGATCAATGGCCATAGGGTAGAGTGGGGCAAATAAAATTCCTTTATTAAAGCTTTCTGGATAGTGAATTAAGATATTTAAAGCAATATTAGATCCGTTTGAGAAGCCAATGAATATTACTTTACTTAAATCAAATCCTTTTTCACTACTCATCTTTTTGATGAATTCAACAAGCTCATCACTTCTTTCCGCTAGATCTTCTAAATCATAGAGACCTTCGGCCTTCCGTTTAAAATAACGGAGGGCTCCATTTTCGTTAACAGTTCCTCTTATAGAGAGAATATTAGCTGAAGATGAGATTTCTTTGGCTAAAGGAATAAGGTTAGTTTCGTCTCCTCCTGTACCGTGTAACAGGACAAAAGTGTACTCAGCATTATCAGCTGCGTGATAGATATATTCCATAATTACCTCCTACTTTGGTCTTTCAAGTTGAATGGTCTGTCCTAAAGTTGCATAATCATTACCCGCTAAACGACTGATCGGTTTTAACTGATCAGCAAGCACATAAGAATTCTGGTAAACTTCCTCAGAAAGATGGAAATGTACTACTCGCATCAAGAATAAGTCAGCTGAAACTTCTTTACCATTTGATGATGGGATCTCGATGTGTTGGTGTAATACTGTTTCATACCTTACTTTCATCTCAGCTATACCAGGCGTTTGAATTGTTTGACTGCTAGCAAGAGTGAATTGGGTTAAATCCAATTCACTCTTATTTTTTGGCAAATTGCCAGCTGTCAAATTGACTTCTTGTAAATTTTCTTGGTCTACGATGTGGAAAACGGCTTCTTTATTAGCTAGGATATTTCGAGCGGTATCCTTCATCTTACCTTTTCTTTGAATGGACACCATGAGGATGGGTGGATTGTAAGCTACCATATTAAAGTAGGAAAAGGGTGCTAAATTTAAGCTTTGATCGTCATTTTGTGTGGCTATCATTGTAACAGGTCTAGGGATGACTGAACCAATTAAAACCTTATACTGATCTTTAGGTGATAAGTCTGTAACTTTATAAGATAACATATTATCTACTCGCCTAATCCACTATAAATTTAGGCAAAGATGACTCGATTTCTGAACGCTTAGACTCAAACTGTTCAGGTAGTTTTAATTGACTACCTAAATGATCGAAATCTTCATCTACTTGGAAGCCAGGTTCTTTAGTAGCAAATTCGAAAATGATGCCACCTTTTTCTCTTAAATAAATCGATTTAAAGTATTTACGATCTTTGACAGGAGTCAGATGATAATTCGCTTCTTTTAAATGGTCATGCCAAGCTTGAAGGTCAGTCAATCGATCAACTGACCAGGCTACATGATGAACAGTGCTTATGCCAAAACGTCCTAGTGGTTGTGCCTTTTTTAAAAGTAACACACGGTGTTTTTCAGGTCCACTTAATTCGATGTGTAGGTATTCGTCAGCTTCTTCAACCAATTTGGCCCCCATTTCACGTGTTAACAAGTCAAGAGTCCCTTGAGGGTTGGTAGATAGGAGTACCAAGCCATAGAAACCGATAATTTCATTATTGTCTGAGCTTGTCTCAGCTTCGACTAAAGCAATATCTAGATCATGAGGATCTGAAAATTCTAAAGTGGCTGCAGAGAACATATTACTCTTATGATAAGTAATCTCATGTTTTTCTAATTGATTTTGCCAAGCTGTGAGGCTGCCCTTAGGGATAGAAAAAGCAATTCTTCCGACTTGCCCCCCGCCTTTTGTCCCTTTATGGTCATTATCCCATGGGAAGAAGGTCATAATTGTTCCATTATCAACCTTCGAATTCGCAAAATAGGTATGATAAACAGAAGGGTCATCAAAATTGACAGTTTGCTTAACAAGTTTTAAACCGAGGACTTTTGTATAAAAATCGTAGTTTTCTTGCACATTACCCACTATGGCACTAATATGATGAATACTTTGAATTTTATCAACCATGATTTATTCCCCTTTCCAAACAGTATCAAATGGGCGAACTTGACTTTCGATTGATTCTCTTTGACCTTCTAAGAATGGTGGTAAAGATAAGATTTCACCCAGATTCTCATAAGATTCGTCTCCCATAAAGCCAGGTCCATCAGTAGAGATTTCAATTAAAATGTGACCGATGCGAGCGTATAAAGCCTTAAAGTAATAGCGATCAACCAAACCAGAATTTCCAATTTCTAATTTTTGGTAACGATCTGCCCAAGCTTGAATCGCTTCGTCATCGGCTACTCGGAAGGATACGTGGTGAACAAGTCCATAACCTTGCTGCACTTGTGGAGTTTCAACGTCTTTGCGTAGAATAACTTGACCACCGTGTCCGCCTTCACCAACTTCTAAGAGTGCAACATCGTCATGTTCTTCGACAATACGCATTTCATAGATAGTTGTTAAGGCAGCTTTGAATTCTTCAAAGTAACCGACAGTAATTTCAATAGGCCCAAGGCCGTAAATAGCAAATTCTTCAGGAATAGGACCGTTTTTCCAAGGAATTCCTCCAGGGATACCCTCATTATTTTCATCTGAGAAGATTTGATAGGCTTGGCCATCTTCTTCTTCAAAAGCTAATACTTTGCTACCGAATAATTCTTTAATACCTTCATGTTTAACATTTTTTTCTTCAAAACGTTTTAAGTAATATTCTAAAGCCTCATCAGATTTTACACGCAAACCAATACGGGAAATTGAGTTTGTTCCTTTAACGCCTTCTGGTAAGTTAGGAAAATCAAAGAAAGTTACATCCGTACCAGCATTTCCACGGTCATCAGCAAAAAAAGTGTGATAAGTATGGATATCATCTTGGTTAACTGTTTTCTTAACCAAACGTAAGCCTAAAGTTTTTGTCATAAAGTCATAGTTTCTTTCTGCGCTATTTGTCATAGCTGTCACGTGGTGGATTCCTAATAAGTTGTTCATAAAATTTCCTCCTTTAAATTTAGAGAGTCAAAGCATTTAATAAGATTCGATTTTGTTATCTCGAATTCGAATTAAATTTAACATGAATGAACAGAAAATGCAAGCATTTTGTCTCGAATTTTACATTTCGCATTGTTTTATTATTTATTGAATGGTTTTAGTATAAATTAAGAGTGTGATGTTGATAAGGAATGTGTCTTGCAGTCAGTCTGTAATTTGCTAAAAGTGTGACGATCGAAATGTTATCTTATGATAATGAAGATTTTGTAGCTTTTAGTCAGCTGAAAGTCAAATCGAGAGCGAAGCTTATAAAAGTAGAAAGTGAAACTTAATTTAGAAAGTGCATTAGGGATATGGGAATTGCAAAAAATGCAATCATTGAGCTTGTTAAATTGGCACCTTTAGGAGATCCACTCGAAATTCGAGTGAGAGGTTATCAACTTTCGATTCGTAAGAGTGAAGCTGAATTAATTTAAACAACTCTTTTATCGGGAGGAGCGAAGCCTGCGTAAAATTACCTTATTAGCTAATCTTAACTGTGGGAAGACCACACTTTTTAATCTGCTCACCGGATCTAATCAAAAGGTCGGAAATTGGCCGAGCGTGACGATTGATAAAAAGAGGGCTAATTTTAAACGAATCCTACCACGGTCATTGTTGATTTACCAGGCATTTTTTACCTTCCTATATAAAAGAAACTTTGTCACACGACTATCTATTAGATGAGCAGGCTGATATGATTTAAATGTAGTAGATGGGAATAGATTTGAAAGAAGTTTTTATTTAACTATCCAATTATTAGAGTTAGAAATCCCACTGGTTATTGTAGTGAATAGGGCAGCATAAGTTAAAAAAAGCATTGGATTAGATTCAATAGTTTTATCAGAATTCTTTCATTAAGTTGTTCTTTTCATTTCTGTTAATGAATTTTAAAACCCTTATGATTCTTTTCATAATTGTAGGAGGTTTAATTTATCTCCTAAAAAAGAATGGTAATCTTTTAAAGCCGGAAAGAACAAGTGGACATCTTGTACTGTAACGGATTGTCCTTTGGCCGGATTGAATGTTAAAACACCCACCAATATAGTAGGATGTTCCTGTGATAAAGTATCTGATGAAGAGCGACTAGTTATTCAAAGAGAAATTGCTCAGGCCAAAGTTAAATTTCAAAAAAATTAATAACTAACAGCTCTACTCTTTATATTGGTTTAGGCTGTTTTTGAATTAAAATAGAAATTTCCGTTCTTGACTTGACCGACTTTGAAAAGTATGAGACTCTAAAAAAGAAATAATAAAATAGAGAGGGCGTTTTGGATGCGAGATTTATCTTTTTTTAAAAAATCGATAATAATACTTACACTGATCAGTCTTGTAAATCTTTTGTATCCATATCAAGTCCTGGCTTTGGAGACTTACTATTCTAAAAGTATTTATGTTTATAATTTAACAGAAGACAAAACCGAGTTGTCTTTAAAAGCCAACGTCTCTCGTAAACCTGCTTCCTTAGTAAAAATTATGACAACACTTGTTGCACTAGAACATATCGATAATCTATCAGCCTATGCTCCAGTGGATGAAGCCAGTTACTATCAGGCCATAGAAGAAGGCGCAGCTATGGCGGGTTATTATCCTTATGAGTCAACCACTTTTCGTGATTTGCTCTATGGCACCATGCTTCCTTCAGGAGCTGAAAGTGCAAATTCATTAGCACTTAATGTAGCCGGATCCAAAAAGACTTTTATTAAGTGGATGAATGAAAAAGCTGAAGAATTAAAATTAAAAAAAACTAAGTTTAAAAGCGTGGATGGCATGGATCAAGTAGGTCAAGTAACTACTGCTAAGGAAATCGCTATGTTATTGAAAGAAGCTTTAAAAAATGGTCATTTTGAAGCAATCTTTAAACGTAAAGACTATTTATCGACGGCAACTAATGCCCATCCCTCAGGTGTTTATATGGAAAGTACTGTTTTCAAAAAATTGCGGGAATTTTATCAAGACGGTTTTGAGATTACTGGTGGCAAATCTGGTACTACCTATGGAGCCGGTTTATGCTGGGCCACTTTAGCTGAAAAAGATGGTAAAGAATATATAGTGGTTGTCATGGGTTCAGAATTAAATGATCTTAATAACCGAGTAGAAGGACAAGTGCTGGATACACTTAAAATTCTTTCAGAACTATAGTAAAAAACGGAAGAAAACTTATAAATAATATTAAAAAGGACTCTCAAAATGTACTGACCTCCTAAATCCGGATACGGAATTAGGAGGTCATATGTATATCTAAAGATAATTTTGACTGGCGATTAAAGGTAGTAATAGAAAAGGAAAAGGGTGACAAGCGATGGAAGAAAAGAGCCATCGTGAAGATATGGATTGAGTTTTGCAAGCTTCAGGAATTAATTGTTTATCAGAAACTGCTTTAGAGTCTTTTCTAAAGTGTGGGATAGCTTCAATGTTAATGAGGGTAAAATGTTCAAACTTATAACGCTATTCCATCGTTTTCAAGAGGTGAATTTATAGTAGATAATCCCGAAGACATAAAGAAAGTTCATGAGCTAGACTTAGAAACGGGGCAAAGGCTGTTCCCTGGTCGACAAGTTTTAGTAGTTACACAAGCAGACAACGAAAATGCATTCCTATATAATCACATTGTTATAAACAACCCGAATCCAATTGGTGTATCAAACTATCAAGATCTAATAATCGTTGGGTAAATATACAGCCTAAGCACGACGAAATACTAGGAGAATTTGGTGCGAATGTAATTACTTATCAAAAGATAAAGCGATTAATTGTAGAACGATTAGCGAAATTAAAACTGCTGACAAGGGTAAATGTGTTTGGAAAGACGATTTAAGAGAGAATCCTAGAATCCCTAGCCAATTCTGAAGTTGTGACCATGAAGAAGTTTAAAGAGGATATATTATTAAATTATAAAGTAGATGCGAGGGAACGAAAGCATGGTAATTTATCCTATTAATTTATAGATGAAGATTTTATAGAGCAAAAAATAAGAGCTGATAAATTGGGAACTCTTTATGCTAAAGAAAAACTTCACTTAGCTATTGAATGAAATACGCAAGGTCAACCAAAGCCCGCAGGAAAGAAAACTGCACAAAAGAAATCGTCAGCAATAAAACGCTCACCAATCACACAAACGTCTCTAATAAACGTACAAGTGGTAGAAAACGACGGAAACAAAGATTATAGCGATCTGTTCAAAGAAGAACCTACACAAACAACAAAAAAGTTAAGAAGAAGGTTAAACCTAAAAAAGAAGATATACCAGCTTTTAAACCAGCAAATAATAAAGATTTTTACGATGTAAAGAGAAAGTCTGCTAAATCGATAGAAGACGTACAAAAAATAGTAAAAGAAAGATACGAGGAAGCTTTGATAGATAGCAAGTACAAAGAAACACTAGAATATAAGATAACTAAAGCCAAGGAGGAAGAAGCAAAAAAACAAGAACTATGTGATAGATAATTATTTGCTTAATATCAAAAAATAAAAGTAGCTCTCAAAAGCTGAAAACTACTTTAAACAAATATTAACTTTACAACTTAAGACAGCTAACTAGCTTGAATACTCTGAGGACAGCCACCAAATAAAGGTAAATAAGTGAGTAAACTTATAACAGCCGTAAGAATACCAGCTATTTTATAAAACTTCTTTTTTCATTCATCACTTTCCTTATACCAAAGAAAGACAAAAATACCTAATAATATAGAAGCTAACACTAAAATATTTTAAAATTAGAAAAAAAGAATTCATTAAAAGTTAGTTTTTAACTCTAACTTTTTGGAATCACCTTATAGCCACTTTGATGTGGCTGTTTTTATCTAGTTTAAAGCTTTTTTATAGATTGCTCTGGATACTTTCAACGTGTGATTTTTGTGTTCACCAATTTTAGTAAATTTATTGGCCTCAAGTTAATTGACTAGATAGTTGATATATTATGCTTTAAGATCAATTTCTGTAAGCTAGCAGGCAATCCAATTGGCTGGAAGAAATTGCGTGTGGTTTCAATAGCTGTTTTTTCTTCTCGTCTGATCTTTTTTAACCGTTAAAACTTTACTAATGATGATTGAGAAGGTATCGATAGGATTACCATTAAAAGCAGCAGTCATAAATTACTCCCACCAATGACTGCCCCCTCCTGTGGTTAAAATAAAGTTCAAGCTTTCAGATTTTATTTTATCTACTGTTTTCAGAAGTTTTTCATAATATGAGATTGCACACAATCTCATAGACTTCACTCCAGTGACTTTGCCTCAGAATGATTACTATTTTATCGAAGCTAGCAACTTTTAGACAGTTTCTCAGCCAAAAATGATTAATACTCTGCTATTATTGGGAATTGACTGGACAATAATGTGTCCTAATTAAATGAGAAATGTGATGGATTATAAAATATGAAGTTTCTAATCGTCATAGCTAAGCCTTCTGTTATTTAATTTTTAAAGTAACAATCTTTTAAAAGCACTTTTAACGCTTATCGGATCTAATAATGCTATACTGAGAATTCGAGCTGATCATTTAGTCGGTTGATACTAAAGATAGAAAGGAAATATCTATGTGTACAGGAATTAAAATTAATTACCCCGGCGGACATGTTGCAGGACGAACAATGGATCTGGAAGCACCCGTTGACTACAATATACTTTACTTGCCTAAGGGGTATCCGGTAGCTGAAAATTTGCTAGGCGGCTTTCACCATTCTCAATATAAGATGCTTGGAGTTGGTTTTCGAAATATGGACCCTTTAAAGGACGGGGTCAATGAGCATGGTCTGATTGGAATCACCAATGATTTTGGAGGATTTGGCTTATATGATAATCAAGTAGATAAAAAGAAGAACAATGTTTCTGCTTTTTATTTTATGAATTATATCTTAGGTAATTGTCGCAATGTTGATGAAGTCTTAGCGATTTTACCGACCGTTCACATCTCAAGTCATGATATGAATGGAAATAAAGTCATCACACCAATTTTCCACTTTATGTTTTCAGACAGTCAGCAAAACTGCATTGTGGTTGAGCCTGAAAAGAAAAAACTAAAAGTCTACCAAAATCCTTATGGTGTCATGACCAATGCACCAAAATTTCCTTCTCATCAAAAACTCTTGCAAACTACTTTTAATCAAGAAAATTTGAACCAATTTAATGCTGCTAAAGACCTACCTGGTGGATATGATCCAAAATCACGTTTTTTAAAAGCTTATTATCTAGCACAACAAACACTTGATAATCATGACAGTCAGTCTGCCTTTGGCAATCTTTACCGCGTCTTATCTTCTGTTGCTTTACCTAAAGGCTTTATCCCTAACAAAAAATATCATTCTTACACACATACTGTTTATTTATCTGCTTATGATAGTCCATCAAGAAGGTTGACCATTCAATCCGCTCAAAATCAAATGGTTTATTCAATAGTTTTTGATGACATCGAAGATTTAAATCGAAGACAGGCTATATTCTTGCCGGCTGGATTTACTTATCAAACACTTAAATAAATTAAAAACGCTGGAAGTTATCCAGCGTTTTTTTATGGTGATAGGATGCGAAAGTGGGTATATTTTATTTGCCAATAGACTCATCTTTAATAGTCTTAGAAATTAAATTTTTTCGCAGAAAATCAATTCTGCCATATCGAAACTAAAATAGGCTGTTTGATCATCGTTATATGAAAAAATAAAAATACGATTTGTGTCATCAATCTTATCTAGGTGAATTCTTTGATTTAATTCAAGATTAATTTGTTGTAAGTATTCTAGTAGTTCATGTTTATCGATACAGCGACGAAACACTAGGTGGTCACCTTCACTAAATGATGATAGAGGTGTCCGATAAACTTCTTGATAATTATCAATTGTGGGAATAATACTTCCATGAGGACAAAATTTTGGATAATCTAGCAGTTTTTCTAATTTCTCAAAAAAATAGTCACTTTCTAAATGTTCAATGGTTTCAGCATCGTTGTGAACTTGCGTGATGTCATATTTTAAGATTTTCATTAAAAAAAGTTCGGCAATGCGATGTTTACGCACAACCTTAATCGCACTTTCTAATCCTTGTCTGGTTAAACGCACTCCTTTATAGGCGATAGATTCAACAAGATTGTCTTCAACTAATCGGCTAATCATATCGGTTACAGACGGAGCTGAAATATTTAAGCTGTCCGCAATTAATTTATTTGAAACATATTCTTCACTACCGTTCAAACTGAAAATCGCTTTAAGATAGTTTTCTTTGACATTGGATCGTTTCATTATCTCTCCCTCTTTCATAAGCTTTTAATACCTTAGTCTTTCTTAGTGAATTTTCTTAGTAAATTTAGTATAACACAACTACAATTAACTAGACTAAAATAGTTTTTCACCAAACAAAATTATGATATAGCAATCACAAAACAAAAACATTAGACCCTCCTAAATAATTTATTGCTTAAAGTTAAAAAATAGTGTACACTCTTACTAGTGAAGAAAGGAGTATATATATATGATTCAAATTAAACATTTGAATGTTGATTATTTTGGGCACAAAGCACTAGTCGATGTGAACCTTGATATCCCATTTGGATACAGTGAGGGTATTATAGGGCCGAATGGCGCTGGAAAATCAACCTTAATGAAAGCAATGTTAGGAATTATTCCTAGCAGTGGAAAAGTGACTTATAATGGCGAGGACATTAAAAATAAATTAAGAAAAATTGCCTATGTTCCTCAAAAAAGTGACTTAGACTTAACTTTTCCCATTACAGTTGAAGATACTGTTTTAACAGGAACTTACCCTAATTTACCATTATTTAAAAGACCAGGTAAGAAGGAAAGAGAAATTGTGGATTACTGTTTGGAGCAAGTAGTGATTGAGGATATTCGAAAAAAACAAATTAGTAATCTATCTGGTGGTCAGCTACAAAGGGTGTTTATTGCTCGAGCACTGGCTCAACAAGCAGAAGTTTTCTTTTTAGATGAGCCTTTTGTTGGGATTGATCTCAAAAGTGAGAATATTATTGTGGACATTTTGAGGCAATTGCGCAGTGATGGAAAATCGGTATTAGTGGTCCATCACGATCTTCATGAGGTGCAGTCATACTTTGATCGACTTTTAATTTTAAATAAATCAGTCATCGCTGAGGGAGCAGTTAAAGAAGTGTTTACTAATGCGAATATTCAAGCAGCCTACGGAGGCTCATTAGGAAATGTTCAAATAAAAGGGTTAGGTGATTAAAATGACAGAAGTGTTTTCTCAACTCTTTGACCTACCTTCCTATGTTATTAATGCAGGTTTATCCGCAATTTTTTTAGGGGTAGTGTCTGGAATTATAGGTAGCTTTATTGTTTTAAGAAAGATGGCCTTGATGGGAGACGCATTATCGCATGCGGTATTACCTGGGGTAGCTCTTTCCTATATGTTTGGTATTAATATGTTGTTTGGAGCATCGCTTTTTGGGATTTTTGCTGCTGTTCTAATTCAATATATTTCAAAAAAATCTAACATTAAAAGTGATACTGCGATTGGCATCATTTTAAGTTCATTTTTTGCTTTAGGAATTATCTTAATTAGTCAAGCACGAAGTGGAATCGATTTAAATCACGTCTTGTTCGGTAATATTTTAGCGGTTCCGAATTCTGAGTTAGAACAATCTTTTTGGGTACTCGTTGCTGTGATTATTATTGTAAGTCTTTTTTATAAAGAGTTATTAATTTCATCCTTCGATCCTGTTGTTTCGAAAGCATATGGACTCAATACGGATTTCTATCATTATTTATTAATGCTTATGTTGTCCGTTGTAACTGTCTCCTCACTCTCCCAAGTAGGAATTGTGTTGGTTATTGCTATGTTAGTTATACCAGCTGCGACTTCCTATTTATGGACAAATAAACTAATCCATATGATTCTATTAGCCTCAATAATTGGAGCTTCAATGGGACTAATCGGAACATATATAAGTTTCCAAAATAATCTGCCTACGAGTTCAGCAATTGTCTTGTTGGGTTCACTAGTTTTCTTAATTTCATTTTTTGCTTCACCAAAAAACAATTTTTTTAGAAAGGAAAAAGTATCATGAAAATATTTAAAAAATTTATTGCATTGACTCTATTATTATCTACTATCTTATCAGGAATTGGAGGGGGGGTAAAAGCCCAAGCCGCTGAAGATAAAAGCCTAAAAATCGTAGCAAGTTATTCAATCATCGCTGATATGGTTAAGAATATCGTTGGAGAACATGGAGAAGTCTATAGTTTAGTGCCAATTGGAACAGACCCTCATAGCTATGAGCCGTTACCAGGAGATGCTCAAGAAGTATCTGAAGCTGATCTCGTTTTTTATAACGGATTTAACCTCGAAACAGGAAAAGGTTGGTTTGATGATTTACTTGATGTAACTGATAAAAAAGATGTAGCTTTTGCGGTGACTGAAGAAGTAGAACCTATGCATTTAACAGCTGAAGGTAAAGAAAATGAGCAAGATCCTCATGCTTGGCTAGACGTACAAAATGGCATTAAATATGTTGATCTTATTGCTGAAAAAATAATTGAAGCTGATCCAGAGCATAAAGAAGAGTATCTAAAAAATAAAGAAGCTTATACCAAAGAATTAGAAGATCTAGACCAATATGCAAAAGATGAAATTGCTAAAATTCCAGAAGATCAACGAATCTTGGTTACTTCAGAAGGAGCTTTTAAATACTTTTCTAAGGCCTATGGCTTTGAAGCAGCTTATATTTGGGAAATCAATACAGATAATCAAGGAACACCTGACCAAATGAAGCGTATCTTAGATATTATTAATGAGCGTGATGTGAAAGCCTTATTTGTTGAAACATCAATCAATCCTAAAACAATGGAGACAGTTTCTCAAGAAACAGGAATTCCTGTTAAATCGAAAATCTTTACAGATTCATTAGCAAATGAAGGCGAAGAAGGAGATACATACATCACAATGATCAAATGGAATGTTGACCATATTGTGAGTGGTATTCTTGAAACGGAATAATTATAAGATTTGCTAAAAGAACTAACTACATTTATCTTAGGGAGAGCTTAGGATATATTAGAAATTAAGAAACATTCTACTTATACATGTTCATCGGATGCATGAGGTGTTCGGTAGATTATATTATAGGGAGAATAAAATGCGGTTGAGTATTTATACTCGACCGTTTTTTATATGGTAATTGGATATGAGTAGCAAATATATCCTGTCTTGCAAAAATCAAGATCTATGTGGTGGTGTTTGCTGAAAGTAATCCAGAATCTACCGATAATTAAAAAACTTTAACTCTTAAATAAAAAGAATAAATATGCGAAAAGTATGCTAGTATCTATATGTTGCTGAAATATTTTTTGGAGGAATGCATGAAAACGAAATGTAACTATTTATTAAGCTTATTAATACTTTTTCTAGCCATCTCTTTAAGTGGCTGCTTACAAGTTGAAGAGTTTTTGCAAGAATTCACTGAAGAACCAGTCAGTGAACAGTTAGCAAGTGATTCCAGTAAAACAAGCCGAGAGGGTTTTACAGAATTAAAAATTGAAACAGATCCATGGCTTAACCAAGAAAATACGAGCGAGGTCGTTCAAGAAGAAGCGTTTTATTATAATCTAGAACAAGTCGCTGCCTATATTCATCAATATAATCGATTGCCAGCTAATTATATAACTAAGGAAGAGGCAACTAAGCAAAACTGGTCAACTGCTGATCCAATTTATGTGATTGCTGGCAATCGATTTGGCAATCGAGAGGGTAAATTACCTAAGAAAAAAGGAAGGCAATACTATGAAGCTGATATTCAAGCAGGGTACAGTCACCATCGTGGATCTGAACGAATCGTGTATTCTAATGATGGGCTGATTTATTACACTGACGATCATTATGATAGTTTTAAGCAGCTTTATTGAAAGGATGAAGAGTATGAAAATTATATTAGATGGCCAAGCCTTTACAGACAAGGAGACGACTTATTGCTATTTGATTGATCGATTAAATTTGCCCCACTACACGGGTCATAATTTAGATGCTTTATGGGATGTCCTAGGAGATAGCCGTCCTTTAGAGATTGAAATATACCGTGCGCGTTTAATTTTGGACCAACTCAATGATTATGGCCGTTGGTTGCTCGATTTGTTTGGGGATGCTTCAATTGAAATGGAGCATCAAGTGACTCTTCATTGGTAGAGTATTTGGGAAGGCAATCGTCTTCTCTTTTTTAAGAATAAGTACTATTAAATTTAAATCAAACTCGTTATAGTAGAATGAGAGAATTAAAGGTGGGAGAAGCTATGCAAGAAACAATTGGACTCTATATACATATCCCTTTCTGTCAAAAGAAATGCCATTATTGCGACTTTTTAACCTTTGTGGATATGGAAGAGAGAATGGATGAATACGTTACCTACTTAATTAAAGAAATGGCTCTTTATAGTGGAAACTATCAATTAGACACAATTTATTTTGGTGGCGGAACACCTTCTTATTTAGAAGCTGAACAGATGGTTAAGATTATGGAAGGCATCCAGAGTCATTTTGTGATTCTTTCAGATTGTGAGATTTCGATTGAAATGAATCCCGAATCTGTCACGGAAGAAAAAGTAAAAACCTATTTAAAATATGGGTTCAATCGCTTTTCTATGGGAGTCCAGTCCTTTGATGATGCAACCTTAAGAATGATGGGGCGTTTACATGATCGTGAAACAGTCTATCAAAAGATTGCTTTATTAAAAGACTTAGGTGTTAAGAAATTGGGAATTGATTTGATGTTTGCTAACCCTAAACAGGACATGGATGTTTTAAAAAGGGACATAGAATTAGCTATGGAATTACCGCTTAATCATATTTCTTATTACTCCCTAATGATTAAAGAGAACACACCTTTTCAGCGTTGGGTGTTAACTGGACAGATGCGCGTTTTAGACGATGAAATTGAAAGAGAAATGTACCATTATATCCAATCAGAACTGACAAAACATGGTTTCCACCAATATGAAATTTCCAACTTTGCCAAAGGTGATGTTGAAAGTCGCCATAATAAAAAATACTGGCAGTTGAAGAATTATTTAGGAATTGGTTTAGGAGCTTCTTCTAATATTGATTTCGTGCGTTTTGTTAATCATCGACGTTTTGATGATTACTACGGCATGATTGATCAAGGAAAATATCCTATCCAAATGAGTGAAGAACTTTCTTTAGAAGATCGCGAAAAGGAATATATTATGTTGAACCTACGTTTATTAAAAGGGTTTGAATTTAGTGAAATTAATCAGCGCTTTGGTATTGATTTTTTAACCAAGTACCAAGCAGTCCTGTCTAAACATAAAAAGTTAGGCTTGATAGATTACGATAACCAGGGTATCTGGTTTACTGAGAAAGGCTTGGATATTGGGAATCAATTTTATTTAGATATTTTATAGGAGGGGTGCAATGGAAATAAGACGGTTAAATCATTATCAAGATAATCGCTTTAAGAAGAAATCTTAAAGCAGCAGGGTGCCTTTTTAATCGATAATCAACCATATAGTGTTCAGATTATTAATCGTCATACTGCTCGATTTACAGGAAAAGATGATAATAACTTTTCAGCCTTAATTGAAGCTTTTCGTTTTTATGCTGAACATATAGATACTTTTCTCGATAAAAACAATCAAATAATTAAACAATTTCAACCGGTTAAACTTTTTTATTTGGAACTGGATCACATTCAGCCTTCGCAGTTCTATGTAGATAAGGACAAATTGCAGGCTATTTCATCTTTTATCAGAAAACAGACAGATATCATCATACCAGTTACAAAAATGAACAAGAGATGGGTCTCTTTAGACGGGCATAGCCGTTTGGCTTATGCTGTAGAAAATGGCTTTAAAACGATTCAAGTTTATGAAACAGCTGCTGATGAGGGTTTGGAATATTTTGTCAAAGAGGCAATAGCTCGTGACATATTATCACCTTATGACTTAAAAGTTTTGACACATGATGAATATCAAGTCCAATGGAATCAGTTTTGTGATGATTATTTTTCGTCGTTAAACTAAGCCGATTTTTTAAGTTTATAAAGTAAGGAAGGATTTTAATGAACGATATTGAAATTAGAGAAGATGGACTGCTTCCATTTGAGCAAATTTTAGCTCTTTATGAAAATGTTCGTTGGACAGCCTATACTAAAGAACCAGAGCTTTTAGAAAAAGCTATCCAAAACAGCTTAAAAGTTTGGACAGCTTGGGAGGGTGATCAACTAATTGGCCTAGCACGTGTAGTAGGGGATGGGCTAACCATTATCTATATTCAAGATATTTTAGTACTTGAAGATTATCAAGGACAAGGTATTGGTAGTCAGTTATTGCAGAAGATATTAAAAGAATACCAAGCGGTGCGGCAAATTATATTGATGACTGACGATACTGATAAAACACAAAGTTTTTATAAGAAAAATGGTTTATTTAGAACAGACGAGTATCAGTTAGTAACCTATATGAAATAAAAGTCTAAGTCTCCAATTCTTTATTATAAGAATGGAGGCTTTTTTTATGGAAAAAACTTGTCAAAAACAACCGTTGTGTATATACTGTATATATACACAACAACTAAGGTGAGGTGAATCAATGAACATTTTAATATCCAAGTTAAATCCCAAGCCTATTTATGAACAGATAAAAGAACAGATTATCCAAGCCATTTTAAATGGGGATGTGGAAGAAGGAGACTTACTTCCTTCGGTAAGGGGCTTAGCAAAAGACTTAAAAGTCAGTGTAATAACGACCAAAAGAGCTTATGAAGACCTTGAAAGAGAAGGTTATGTAACTTCAGTGGTCGGGAAAGGTACCTATATAGCTGAGCAAGACCATGATTTCATTAGAAGGAAATACTTAAAAAGAATGGAAGCATTAATTAAAAATCTGATTGAAGAAAGTGCGATGATTGACCTCAGTTTGGAAGAAATAAAAGTATTGGTGGAAAGGATCTATAAGGAGGGTAAATAATGGGAGAATTTGTGATTGAAATGAATCAAGTATCAAAAACATTTACTGATTTCTCAATTAACAACTTAGATTTAAAGATTCGTAAAGGTTATGTGACTGGTTTTGTGGGACCGAATGGATCTGGAAAAACCACGATCATAAAATTAATTATGGGACTTATGAAAGCAGAAAGTGGATCGATTAAAGTTTTTGGTAAGGATCTTAAAAAGCATGTGGTAGCCATTAAGGAAGAGATAGGCTTTGTTTATGCGGAAAATTATTTCTATGATCACTTAACAGTCGAAGAAACGGGAAAAATGATCGCCCCTTTTTATAAAAAATGGGATTGGGAAACCTACTGGTCTTACACCCAATCATTTGGATTATCAAAAGCTAAAAAAATAGAAGAACTCTCAACGGGTATGAAAGTAGCGCTTTCTTTAGCCATTGCCTTATCACATGATCCTATGTTGATTATTCTTGATGAGCCAACTTCTGGGCTGGATCCTATCGTAAGAAATAGAGTTTTAGATATTTTGTTTGACTATATCCAAGACTCTGAAAAGTCTGTTTTTTTCTCAAGTCATATTATGACAGATATAGAAAAAATAGCTGATCATATTGCAATGATTCATTATGGAGAACTGATTATTAATAAAGAAAAAGATTATCTCCTCAACCAATACAGGTTAGTGAAGGGACCTAAAGAAATTTTAGACGACGAGCTCAGGAGCCAATTAATTAATTGCCGAGAAACATCAGTCGGATTTGAGGGCCTTTCGTCAAACTATGAGCTATTTAAAGAATTATTTGGAGAACAAGTGATTATCGATCCGGCTAATCTTGAAGAGATAATGGTTAATTTATTTGATGAAAGGAGATAGTATGAAGGCTTTAATCCATAAAGAATTTATTTTAAATTCTAAAAAAAATTTACTGATTTTTATGGCTATATTTTTTGTGGGATGTGTTCTATCCGATTCATTTCAAATTCCAATCATTTGTCCCGTTGTTTTGACAGTTTGGTACCCACTAATTATGAATGAAAAGGAAAATTTTAAGAAATCGGGAGTGCTTTTAAATAGTTTACCTATTGAGGCTGAAAAAATCGTCTTAGCTAAATATGTTTACACTATTTTGATGGGGACGCTATTTTTTATTAGTTTTATTTTACCAAATTATCTTTTACCCGAATTCAAGGCCTACTCTCCTAATGAAGTTTTAATTGCCTTTACTTATTCAATAGGTTCGATCTCATTTTCATACTTTGCATATTATGTTATTGGTAAATTTTTTTACCAAATATGTAGTTTAATGTCTTTCTATTTTTTCTTTTTTTTAGCTAAAAGTGAAGGAACTCTAAATGAACCATTATTTGCTCCATTTACCAATTTTTCCAATCAATTTTCTTTTCAAGAACTACTCATGCCATTGTCTGTTTATATCATTCTATCACTCAGTCTTTCTTACATATTAGCTGCTCGATCTTATAGCAAAAAAGATTTTTAAAGCGAGTTTCATTAAGAAAGATAACATTAAAGATTTTTCTTAAATGTTGTCTTTCTATTGATTTTTACGATTCTTGTGTAAAATGACTTGTACAATATACCCTAAACTTCCCCCAGCTATAGCAGACAAGAAAGCCATCCAAAAGATCTCATCCTCACGAAAACGGTTCGCTGAATAAGCCCAAACGCCAACTAAAATGAAAAAAGTTAAGGCAAAGGCTAGAATAAAGAGTGGATTGTTACTTTGAAAAGCTTGAAAATCGCCTAGACTATCTTTTAGGATGGAGTCTGTTGAAGTTTTAAAAACTTCACTCAAAGCTACAATGTTTTTGAGATCTGGATTACTTTGATTACTTTCCCATTTAGAAACAGCTTGTCGCGAGACATCAATTTTATTTGCCAGTTCTTCTTGAGACAAGCCTTGCTTCTTCCTTAAAGTTTGAATACGCTCACCAATAGTCATAATAAATTCCTCCTATTTAAACTTTCCTTAATTTTATCAAAAGACTTAGCTGCTTATCTAGCAACTATAGTTGGCAAAGTCGCAAGGAGTGGTTGAATTAAAAAAATAATGGCTTCTTTTTCTTTTAGGTCCTAAGTCTGATTAGCTTGAAAACTTAAAATAGTATAATTAAACCATAGAAAGGAAGATGAAAATGATCCCACTAAATATATATGTGCAAAGTGTTGAAAAGAATTTTTGGATTTATAATTTTGTTGCTTCTTTTATTTATTTTGCTATTAATGGCTTTGATGCTTTAAGTAATTTCATTCTATTTCCACTAGCTATTATGTTAATTATTTATATTTTAAAAGAACGTTTGAGGTCAACCGCAGATACCCAATTTTTAGGATTTTACCCTCTAGGTAAAGATTTTGGTAAATTAGTTATTGCTTCAATTATGAACTATGTTATATGGCAGGTATCAGGCTTACTCTTCTTTGTTGCCTTAGTTTATTTATTGTGGAAAGAGTATCACTAATCCATTAAAACGAATAGTTCGTTTAAACTGAGCAAACATAGTGGGGTCCCCTTAAATGTACCATGTAATATAAAAAGTCTGTTTTCTCTTTATTGAGGAACAGACTTTTTTGTATGATTGAAGTGAGTTTGATTAAGTAATATCAGATCAAGTAGGCTTTCACAAATGGGAGGACTTGCTAGTAACTCAGCGACTAAGTAGCTAAGATAAGTAACCAAGGTGATAGGAAATAACCATGGGAGAGAAACACCTGTCATTTCAAGAATTAAAAAAATACCAGAAAGGGGTGCTCTGACAATTGCAGCAAAATGTCCACTCATTGCAAATAAAGAAAGATAGATGATAAGGTCAGAGGGAATCAATCCTAAATTGTATAATAAACTGCCATAGAGATTACCTAATATAGCTCCAATAGATAATAATGGAAAAAAGATACCACCGGGCATGCCTGAACAAAAAGCGAATGCTAATAATAATATCTTCATTGAATATAAATAAGATAGGTAGTTAGGATTAGGGTTCGCGCCGATTGGGAAACTTATTAAATTAGCTCCAGAACCAAATAAATTACGGTCAAAATAGAGTATAATAGCGGTTAATATAAAAGGTAGGATTGATTTTAGCCATTGAGGAATTGCTAAAACCTGTGAAAGACCTTTTCCCTGGATTATTATCCAATTAAACAATACACCAGAAAGACCCGTAATAAGCCCTAAACCAAGACAAGTTATCAATAAATTATCTGGAAGTTCTGCTTGTCTAAGCAGAATAATAGAAGGTTGATTTCCTAAAATACTATTAGCTGTTTGATTAGCAAGCAGCACGATTATACCGGCATAAATAAATAATTGCCTACTTGTTTTATAGAATAAACCTTCTAAGATAAAAGATAGCCCTGATAAAGGTGCATTGAAAGTAGCCGCCATTCCTCCTCCTGCTGCACCAGCTATTAGGTAACGACTGATAGAAGAATCGCTATGAAAAAACTTACTCACAACTTGCCCGATAGTAGAGCCGATTTGAATAGATGGGCCTCCTCTTCCTAGAGTTAAGCCGGAGCCAATAGCAGCAATTCCACCAAAAAATTTGTAAATTAAAACGGTGAGCCCATTTTGATTTAAATGCTTGTGAAGAAGGCCATTTATTCGTGGGACACCTGACCCTCCGATAGCTGGTTCCATTTTTAAGTTAAAGGCGGTAAAAAATCCCAGACCTAGCATAAACAAAGCATAAATAATAAGATTTGTTATATTTTGATGCGAGAGTGATAATAAGGAGTATGAAAAATTTGCAAGATGATTGATAAGAAGATTAAAAGCTGCTATTACACAGCCAGTTATTAATCCGGTAAGGGCGCAGAGCAAGAGCGTTTTGATTGAAGTATAAGTGTTTTTCATAAAAAACCTCCTTTTTTATTCTAGGGCATCTTATTTTTTTGACAAGTGCTTGTTAATTGAAGGTTATACATTTAGCGAGTGATATAATAGTATTTGAAGTAAAAATTCACTTATAATAAAGTGGGGTCAACGATTAAATAGTTTGAATATAAAAAAGAGCATTCTTGAGCAATTTAAACCAAGTAAATGAAATTTCTAAACAATTTAAAGGAGACTGAATAGATGGTGAAAGATGTTCATTGGCAATTATTTCAAGGGTTAGCCGAGCAAGAGTTGGAGAATATCTGTGGAAAGTTAAAAATTCCTAACGACTACCTTACAAGCGTCAACGATCCTTTTGAAATAGCGCGTATAGAAGATGGGGTTAATATCAAAGGGCATTCGACTTACCTAGTCGTTTTACAATACCTACTACCACAATCTAATAATTTGGAAGAATGTGAATACAAGACACGAGCTATTTCGCTAGTAAAAGTGGAAGACCAGCTGTTTGTGAGTCTCAATGAAGATCCTCAGTATTTTTCAGATCTTTTTAAACAATTTGATCGAAATATTCAATTAAGCTATGAAGAGATGATAATGAAAGTTTTTTGGAAAATTCAAAACGAAACCATTAAAGTTTTAGCTTGGGTGCATGAAGAAATTGAAGACATGCAAAAAGATATTGAGTATTCTTCTCAAAATAAAGAACTTTACCGTCTTATGAGACTTGATAAAAGCTTGGCATATATAAAAACAGCCGTGCATAATAATCGAATAATTCTGGAAAAAATTAGTCAGGATGAAAGATTTCAGTCTGTGCCTGCTTTGAAGTCTTTAATGCATGATGTCTTGATTGAGTCGTATCAGGCCGAATCAATGGTTAATGAAGGGATGCGAATCACCGGTCAATTAAGTGATCTATTCTCGAATGTAATTTCCAATAATTTGAATAATGTAATGAAAGTTTTAACCTCGATTACGATTATTCTTACGATTCCGACAATTATTGGAGGACTGTGGGGAATGAATGTACCACTTCCGTTTGCAAATAGCGAAGCGGGATTTTTTATGACAATTCTATTAAGCTTAATAATCAGTATCGTTGTTGTGTTTTGGTTAAAATCTAAAGATTATTTATAATTAAGCTTCCAAAAAGCCAGACAATGATTGTCTGACTTTACTTTAAGGACGTGTAACATCTTGAACATCTACTTCAATATTTGCTTCTTTTAAATGGGCGATTAGTTTGCCTTCATCATTTAAAGGAAAAGATTGGGCAAAATACTGCTTATTGGCTTTTCCTAATAGATTGATACGGTTTTTTTTAAGATCTCTAGTTAAAACAACACGATCGACCTTTGCAAAAGAAATTGGAATCATTACGGATAAAGTTCCTCTGAAAATAGAAAAATCATTTTTTGAGATACCTCTAGCTAATGGGCCCGAGATAAAATAAAGAATGGCTGAAGCAATCAATAAATAATGCCACCTACTAGTTGCAAATTGAAAACCAATCCAAACTAACAAACCGATGGTTATTAATTGAGTCCAAATCCAGTAGCTTTGAGTTACTTCTACAAAAAGATTGCGACTTCTTTTATAAAAATGATAACTACTACCAGCGATTAAAGCGATAGTCAAGAGTATGGATACGATGTCTTTCAAAAGATCACTCCTTAAATTTTGCCTTAAAATAACTATACCATTCTTGAAAGCAATAAGCTATTAACATTTATAAGAAAAGGAACGATAATCATATGTTTTTAAAACAACCTGATTTAAAAGATATAGATAGAATTGAAGCATTTTTAGACAGTTATCCTGAATCTGATCAATGGATTGCTGGGACTTCTAGTCTTCACCGATATCATGGAAAATTAGACCAGTGGATTAATTTAATGAAGAATTGGTCTCAAGGGAAGGAACTACCTGTCGGTAGAGTACCCGTGATTCAATGGCTATGTCTTGATGAAAAAGGAACAATGATCGGTGCCATTAATTTACGTCCTCATCTGAATGACTATTTACTTCATTCTGGGGGTCAGATTGGTTATGTGGTTCATCCAGACTATCGGTTTAAAGGTGTAGCAAGTTGGATGCTAGGTGAGGCCTTGAAGAAAGCCCATGAACTAGGAAATGAACGCATTCTAATTACTTGTAGAGCCAGTAATAAAGCCTCTCAAGCGACCATTAAAAAGTGGAAGGGTGTATTGGAAGACCAAAGAATAGAAAAGGGTGTAAGGGTAAATCGTTATTGGATTGACTTACCGAGTTAACTTAGAAGGTTTAAAAGATGTCAGTATCTTCAATTAAGATTCGGTTTTTATTCATTTGTAGATGCTAATTTGTTAGGATAAATTGAATGAAAGATCAGGGGGAATTTTGTTGATCCCTACGATTTATGATAGTCCGATTGGACGATTACAACTTTTAGTAGACCAAGAAGCGCTCATTAGCCGATGGTTCAAGAACAAAGGAAAGGTGGAAGAAAATTTACCGGACAATGTGCACTTTATTTCAAGGTCGAGACCTGAATTTAAACCCTATATCAATTGGTTAGAAAGCTATTTCCGCGGACAAACTAACCCTGCCATTATTTTTTCCTTTCAATCCAATGAACCAGACTGTTTTTGGCAAAACGTTTGGCGAATATTAAAGAAAATTTCTTACGGAAAGACAATGACTTATAAAGAGATAGCGAAAACTATTGAAGCCGAAACTAAGCAAAAGGTATCTGCTCAAGCAGTAGGTGGGGCAGTGGGAGCCAATCCTATTTTGTTGCTCATTTTTTGTCATCGAGTGATCTCAGCAACAAATGCTTTGACTGCTTATAGTGCAGGGACTGATAGGAAGATTTGGTTATTAAATCACGAAAAAGTTTAGAAAGGATGAGACTGATGCAAATAAAAGCAATTCCTGCTTTAGAAGATAATTATATTTGGGTAATTGAAAAAGAAGATGAAGTTATTGTCGTGGACCCAGGAGAAAGTGAACCTTTAATAAATTACTTAAAAACACTAGGCTTAAAAGTCAAAGCGATTCTCTTAACGCATTTTCATGAGGACCACGTCGGTGGATTGAGCGAATTGTTAGCCAGTCAAAAGCATGTGGTGACCGTTTACGGACCGATTGAAGTTGAAGAAAGAGTTAATCAAGTGGTCAAAGGGAGTGACCGGTTGGAGATAAGTGGTTTAGAGTTTGAGGTGCTTAAAACACCAGGGCACAGTGCTGAGCATGTGTCATATTTACTGGGGAAGCATCTTTTCTGTGGTGATGTTTTATTCTCAGCAGGTTGTGGGCGTGTATTTACTAATGATTATCAAGCGCAATATGACAGTCTTCAAAAAATAAAAGACTTGCCTGATGAAACGCAACTTTATGCTGGACACGAATACACTTTAACTAACTTGGCCTTTGCTTTAACCATCGAACCTGACAACCAAAACTTAATGAACCAGCAACAAGCTGTCAAAGTTTTAAGGTCCAAAGGCTTACCGAGCCTCCCGACTAGTTTAGCTGTTGAAAAGGAAATTAATCTGTTCCTACAAGCTGAAAGCTTGAAAGATTTCATCCAATTAAGAAAAGCGCGTGATCAATTTTAGAAAGGAAGAAGGGTATGCGAGTATTTATCGTTGAAGATGACCCGATTATTGCTGAGGGTTTAGCGAATACACTAATTAAGCATCGGTTTGAAGTTAGAAAGTGTCTAGACTTTGAAAATGTTGTCGAAGAATGCCTCTCTTGGCAAGCCCATCTGGTCCTCTTAGATATTAATTTACCTTATCAAAATGGCTATTATTGGTGTAGTCAGTTGCGGGCTCAATCACAAATTCCAATTATTTTTATTTCTTCTTTATCTGAAAGTATGGACCAGCTAGTAGCCTTACAGATGGGGGGAGATGATTATCTAGTCAAGCCAATTGATCGTCAGCTGACTGTTGCAAAAATCCAGGCTCTTTTAAGAAGAAGTTATAACTATCAACCAGATAACAGTCTTAATCTTAGTTTTGATGGGATGACTTTAAATACACAAGCTTTAAGCCTTGGATACCAAGAAGAAATTATTGACTTAACCGCCACTGAATACCAAATATTAGCAGTCTTATTTAAGAAAAAGGGGAATTATGCAAGAAGGGATGAAATACTTGATGCCTGCTGGCAAGAAAACCAATTTATTGATGATAATACATTAGCGGTCAATATTTCACGCTTAAGAAAAAAATTGATAGCATTTAATCGTGGGCCGGTAATTGGTACTAAAAAAGGAGTCGGTTATTGTCTTTTAAAGAAAGAGGCAAAAAATGAAAGCTTTCATTAATGAATATCGCGGTCTGATATTATTTGTTCTCTTTATCTTAGCTCTTTTTGCTCTTGTTTTTTACTTATTTCATCTAAACTGGATGCATTACCTCATCCCTTCTTTACTGATTGTGCTTATTTTAGTCTTATATTTAGGGAGGCAATGGTTTTATTTTCAAATGGAAGTAAGTTACCAAGTAAAATTTCAAACTTTATTGGAGAGTTCACTTGTTGAGAAGAATATTCAATTAAATAGGGAGAAAGATTTGGAAGACTATTTCTTATTATGGGTCCATCAAATTAAAACACCGATTGCGGCAAGTAAAATGCTCTTAGAAGAAAGCGATGATCCGTCGAAAGGGCTACTTAATCAAGAGTTAGTCAAAATTGAATCTTATTCTAATTTAGCTTTAAATTATCTTAAAGTAACTAACCCTAAAAGAGACATGGTCTTTAGCCGGGTTCAATTGAATGAGATTATCCAACCGCTCTTAAAACGTTACCGCCATCAGTTCATCAATCAGGAGATTACTTTACACTATCAACCGATCGATCAAGCAATTTTAACGGAGGCTAATCTGTGTCAGATTATGATCGAACAAATCTTATCCAATGCTTTAAAATACAGCCCCAAAGGGAATATATGGATTAAATGGAGACAAGCTAGTTATGACTTGGTCATTGAAGATGATGGAAGAGGTATTCATTCTCAAGACTTACCTAAGATTTTTGATAAGGGTTATTCGGGCCATAATGGTTTACTGAACGAGCAATCTTCTGGTATTGGTTTATACATGGTGCAGTTAATTAGTAAGCGTCTCAACCAAGCCGTAAGTGTTCAGTCAAAAAAGGGTGAAGGAAGCCGTTTTATCATACAATTTAATCAAGAGATGAGTTAACCTTACAAAAATGTAAGGTTCTTTTACAATTTGTAAGTTTTGATAAAGGCTGATAATTAAATATTCCTATAGACTTGATTTAAGAAATAGAGGGGGGACTAGTTTATGTTATTAAGTGTAGAACATGTTGAAAAAATATACAGTGGGAGAGGCAATAAGACTATCGCCTTAAGAGATGTTAATTTTGCTATTAATGAAGGGGAATATGTAGCTATTATGGGAGAGTCAGGGTCGGGGAAATCAACTTTACTGAATATTTTAGCGACTTTTGATCAACCGACTGCCGGTCGTGTCTTGATAAATGATTTTGATTTGTCGGGGCTTAAAGAAGAGCAAATTGCCAGTTTTCGCCGTGAGAAGCTAGGGTTTGTTTTTCAAGATTTTAATTTATTAGATGGATTTACCAACCGGGACAATATCCTCTTACCAATGGTTTTATCACAGAAATCAGTGGTTGAAATGGAAGAACAACTTAAAAGGGTAGCTAGTTTGGTGGGGGTAGAGGCACTATTAGATAAATATCCCTATGAAATATCAGGAGGCCAAGCGCAACGGATTGCAATTTCTCGTGCTCTAATCAATCAACCGGATATTATTCTAGCTGATGAACCCACTGGGGCCTTAGATTCAAAGACTTCTGAACAGATTATGCAAATTTTTGTAAAATTAAATCAAGCAAGTAATACGATTTTGATGGTCACTCACTCGATAAAGGCAGCGTCTTCTGCTAACCGAGTTTTGTTTATCAAAGATGGCGTCATTTATCATGAAATATATCGAGGCCAACAATCATCACTTGATTTTCAAGATGCGATTGCTGACGCCTTAGCGATGTTGAATGGACGGAGGGAAGCAAAATGCTAAGTATGTCGACTGTTATCCGTAAGTCAGCTATAAAATCAATGAAGTCGAACAAAGAACTTTTTTTACCTTTCAGTCTTGCTTCCATTATTCTGTTTGCTTTAGAATATATTATTTTATCGCTCACTGGCAATCAATATATTATCGAACGGTCAGCCAGTTTAAATTCTATATTGATGATTGGTGTTTTCTTTGCGACTCTTTTGAATATTATTATTGTTTTGTACGCTTCTAGCTTTATACGAAAAAAGTTAACGCAAGAATTTGGTCTCTATTCCATTCTAGGATTAGCCAAAAAGCATGTAGGTCATATTTCGTTCATTCAATTTACGATTGTCCTTTTAGTTAATGCTTTATTTAGTGTTTTAATAGGTTATTTAAGTGGTAATTTTTTGTTTGTCTTATTTAATCGTTTAATGAAGGATACCGGAGCCGGATTTATGGATTATCCTTTTGATCCTAAAGCGGCCCTAGAAACCTTAGTATTGATGGTGGGAACTTACGCTATTATCTATCTCTTATCCATCTTAAAAATTCATCGTTTACAGTCGCTGGATTTGATGAAGGATAGCCGTAAGGGACAAGGGCGAGTTAAGAACCGCTGGATTATTTTGGCGATATGTTTAATCACCTTAGCGGCTGGCTATTATATTGCTCTTACTACTCAAGGTGTTTTAGATTCACTGTCTATGATTTTTATCGCTATTTTCTTAGTGATGATCGGAACATATTCTTTTTTCATGGCTTTTATGGTGTTTGTGTTGAAATTGATGCAAAAAAATAAGCGCTATTATTATCAACCCACTCATTTCTTAAGTACTTCAGGCATGTTGCAGAGAATAAGTAAAAATGCCACATCATTAGCCTCGATAACCATTTTAGCCACTGGTATTATGATGGTCTTGGCAATGACCTTAACCACCTATCGCAATATGGAAGCAGCTGCTGAAGGTTCCATGCCAAGAGAGTATGAAATAACTTTTGCTCCTTCTCAAGCTTATGAAAAAACAACAGAGGAACAATTAGAATTGTTACGAAAATTTCAAGCAGAACTTCAATCAACTGATTTGATTTCGAACAATTTAATTGAGACAAATGCGATGGAGGCTGTCTTGATTAAAGAAGATCATATTTATCCTTTGTTAGAGCCTGGTCAAAAGCAAAAAGTGGAAGAAGGAGAGCATAGCTTTGTTATTCTCGGGTTAAAGGCAGATTATCTAGCTAGATATCCCGATGAATCTGTTCCAGAAGATCAGTGGGTTCTTGCTTCTAATTTAAAGGATGTATCACATTGGGAAAAAATTTATTGGAAAGATGGATTAGAACGCGCGGTCTATATTGGTAAAGGTGAAATTATTCCTTATACCATTGGTGTTGATGCACTGTATTTTGGTGTCAATTCTTTAGCAGAGTTACAAGCGATGCAAAGGTATTTATTAGATAAGTCCGATATAGAATTATCCACTGTAAGCTCTTTATATTTTGATTTGAAAGAGCCTCAGTTTGAAAAAACAGTTCAAAAATTGGTTGATGAGCAAGGCTTTTTCATGGAGAGTAAGGACTATAAAAAGGAGTTGCTCTATCAGCTTAATGGTGGCTTATTATTTATCGGTCTTATCGTTTCAAGTGTACTGATAATAGGAATGATCTTGATGCTTTACTTCAAGCAAATATCAGAAGGTTATGCAGATAAAAAGAATTATCAAATTATGAAACAAGTGGGCTTACCTTTACAATTAATTAAGAAAACCATCCGCTCTCAAGTACTTTGGTTTTTCTTCTTACCTTTAATCATTGCAGTTGTTCATAATCTGTTTGCGAGTCAAATTATATTCAAACTGTTAGGTTTATTAGGTGTTAATAATTTTAATGATTATTTGTTTAGCTTCAGTATGGTCCTATCGGGATTTATTCTATTCTATCTGATTTTCTACCATCTAACTTCTCGGTCATACTACCGCATTATCAATCAAGAAGATTAAATAAAAACACCTGCTTTTTTTAAAAAGAAAGCAGGTGTTTTAAGTATTATTCTTAAATAATAGCTAGCACGATGAAGTTGATGATAAAGAGAACAATCGATACCCAAATAATTGGATGAACTTCTTTAGTTTGTCCTTTAGCTGTTTTAATGATTCCATAGAGAATGAATCCTGCTGCAATTCCGTTGGAAATGGAGTAGGTTAAACCCATAAAAACAGATGCGAAGAATGCCGGCACAGCATCTTCAAAATTCGACCAGTCAATATCGGATAGAGAGCTAACCATCAAAATCCCGACAATAATCAAGGCTGGTGCTGTTGCTTGTGCAGGAATTAAAGAGATGATTGGCGATAAGAAAGCAGAAAGAACAAAGCAAAGCGCTGTTACCACTGAAGTAAAGCCTGTACGACCTCCAGCTCCAATCCCAGCAGATGACTCGACAAAGGTTGTAGTATTGGAAGTACCTAGAATTGCTCCAAAAATTGTCCCTACTGAGTCGCCGAACAAGGCTTTATCCATCTTAGAAGTGAATCCTGAACCGGATTCTAAAGCTAATTGATCGGCTTTTGAAAAGATACCTGAGCGTAAACCAGTACCAATAAAGGTACCAATTGTATCAAAAACATCAGAAAGTGAAAAAGCAAAGATTGTCATTAAAACAATTGGTAAGCGAGTAAGATCGCCAAATAGAGAAGGGATTCCTGCACTGGTGAAAATTACGCCAAAAATTTGCCCAAGGTCAGCAAAAGCAGAAGAGAGAGAATTATCGGCGAATGAAACTTGTCCTAAGTCAACCACATTGGTTAGGAAAGCTAATACAGTTGTAACAGCGATACCAATTAAAATGGCTCCTTTAGACTTTCTCATCATTAGGATAATGGTGACAATTATACCAACAACTGCAATTAAGGCACCTGGTTGGGTGAAATTAACCAATTCTGGGACAATACCACCATCAGTTACAACGCTGAATACTCCACCAGAGATTGTTTCCGCCATAGGATCTCCATTATTGACAGAGATAATATTCCCGGCACCTGAGGTGAATTGTAAAAGACCAGCATTTTTTAAACCGATATAGCCGATGAAAATGCCGATACCAGCAGAAATAGCATGTTGTAAAAATGCAGGAATTGAAACGATTAATAATTTACGAATTTTAGTGATAGTGATTAAAACGTTCAAGATTCCACAAATGAATACCATGGATAGTGCCTCTTGCCAAGTGAATCCTAAGGCAAAAACAACCGTATAGGTAAAGAATGCATTTAATCCCATCCCGGGAGCTAAGGCGTAAGGAACATTAGCAAATATTCCAATGAATAAAGTTGAAATAGCAGCAGCAAAAATAGTAGCTAGAAATACTCCTTGTGCCGGCATACCTGCTTGTGACAAAATGGCTGGATTGACGAACATGATATAAGACATAGCAAGAAAGGTAGTGATTCCTGCTTGTATCTCTGTTCCTAGGTCCGTATTGTTCTCAGAAAACTTAAAATAATTGCGAATGGCTTCCATTGAATTCCTCCTCAAATTGATGAAATGATTGTAACAAAGATAGTTGTCTTTCGGAAGAGCATAAAAATATATAATCTTTTGTTAAATTTAAATGTTCGGCTTTTTTTACTAAAGAATGTGTTTTCATTTCATTGAAGCAATCTTTAGTTTTTCCTATACTGAGTAGGTATTTAAACTTAGGAGGTAGGCCATTGAATGATATGACAACCGGATCCTCCATTAAAAAGATTATTCGTTTTTCGATTCCTTTAATAATGGGGAATTTATTCCAATTATTTTACAATATGGTAGACACTTTTATAGTGGGGCGAAGTATTGGTTTAAATGCTTTAGCAGGAGTTGGATTAGCTGGTATTGCGGAATTAGTCATGAGGGTTATTGCCGCTTTTGTATTAACTCCTATGATTGGATTTTCTGGAACGGTCTTATCTAATCCGATGGCTTGGTTAGGTTCATTAATTATTTTAATACTAGCATTCTATCGTAAACACTATGAGTTGAAACAGTTGAGAGATTTATAGACCATTCGAGAAGCAAGGCTAAATATGATAAAATAAAGAGGCTAATATTTAAAAAGGAGAATGAAATGAAAATTATATCTTGGAATATTGATTCACTAAACGCTGCATTGACCAGTGATTCTAATCGAGCCATCCTGTCTCGAGAAGTTTTGATTAAACTCAACGCTTTGCAAGCAGATGTAATAGCTATTCAAGAGACTAAGTTATCTGCTAAGGGACCAACCAAAAAACATAAAAAGGTTATAGAGGAACTATTCCCTAATTATCAAATAGCTTGGCGTTCTTCTCAAGAACCAGCTCGTAAGGGATATGCTGGAACGATGTTTATGTATAAGAAAGACTTAAAAGCTGAAGTTTCTTATCCAGAAATTTCTTGTCCTCATCCAATGGATTATGAAGGTAGAATAATGACATTGGAATTTGCTGATTTTTACCTTACTAATGTATATACTCCAAATGCTGGAAGCGAGTTAAAGAGACTAGAGGATCGTCAGATTTGGGATGAAAAGTATGCTGATTATTTAGTATGTTTAGACCAAGTAAAGCCTGTGATTGCGACAGGTGATTTTAATGTAGCTCATAAAGAAATTGACTTGGCTCATCCAGACAGAAATCACTTTTCTGCAGGCTTTACAGATGAAGAGCGTCAAGGATTTACTAATCTTTTAAACAAAGGTTTCACGGATACTTTTCGTCATTTACATGGTCCAGTAGAAGGCGTTTATACTTGGTGGGCCCAAAGGGTTCGAACAAGTAAACAGAATAATTCAGGCTGGAGAATTGATTATTTCTTAGTGAGTGATCGAATCGCTGATAAAGTTCAAAGATCTGAAATGATCGATTCAGGCGAGCGTCAAGATCATACCCCCATCTTATTAGAAATAGATTTATAAAAGTGAAAGGAGTCGATAACATTGGCAGGACATTCTAAGTGGAATAATATAAAAAATCGTAAGGGTGCCCAGGATGCTAAAAGAGGGAAACTCTTCCAAAAATTATCACGGGAAATTTATATGGCAGCTAAACAGAGCGGAGGGGATCCGGACACTAATCCCGCTTTGCGTTTAGCTATGGACAAGGCTAAAGCCAATAACATGCCAAATGATAATGTCGATCGAGCCATTAAAAAGGCGACGACCTCCTCTGAAGGAGAGAATTATGATGAAGTGATATATGAGGGCTTTGGCCCTCAAGGGGTAGCTATTTTGACCGAAGCATTGACTGATAATCGTAACCGAACTATGACCAATGTCAGGATTGCTTATAATAAAAATGGTGGTAATATTGGAGAATCCGGAACGGTTAATTACCTGTTTGATCGCAAAGGCTATATTGTTTTAGAAAGAGAAAAGAACAATCTAGATGAAGATGAAATGTTGATGCTTGTTCTAGAAGTGGGCGGCGAAGACTTAGAAAGTTCTGAAGAAGTTTTTGAGATTTATACGGATCCCAGTGAATTAGCCAAGGTAAGAGATAAATTGTTGCAAGAAGGGCTAGTGATTTATACAGCTGAATTAACCTTAATACCCAAAACT
This sequence comes from Facklamia sp. P12932, assembly GCF_050409545.1. Taxonomy (NCBI): domain Bacteria; kingdom Bacillati; phylum Bacillota; class Bacilli; order Lactobacillales; family Aerococcaceae; genus Facklamia; species Facklamia sp. P12932. Next base: position 81,429 of record NZ_JBNUPG010000004.1, read on the forward strand.
TTTGTCAATCTATCAAAAAAAGATTATGAGGTACTGACAACCATTGTTGATGCTCTAGAAGATGATGACGATGTGTCTGAAGTGTTTCATAATGGTCAACTTGATGAATAAAAAACTCGAGATATTTTCTCGAGTTTTTTTAATATGTTTTTTTGCTTGACAGAATGTATTTAGATGGTAACATATAGTGGTGATAACTAGATAAAAGGGGTGCTAAGTGACGATAAAAATTGAGAAGATATTAGCTTTCCATTGTCCTTCATGGGATGAATTACCTAAACAGTCCATGTTCAACCAAGAAGTGGTTGAATATATTCAAGATTGTTTGGGCCCAATCATGAATGACGAAGTAGCAATGACTTCCACGATGATTCAAAATTATTCTAAATGGGGTGTCATCCCTAAAATCAAGGGTAGGAAGTATGGACGTCAACAGATAGCCTTTCTTTTAATTATTGCTATCTATAAACGTATTTTGCCTATTGAAACCGTTCGAAGGGGCATTGAACTCCAAACGAGGAGGGTAACGATCGAAGAAGGGTTTGATTTGTTTTCAGAGTCAATTAACAATGCTGTTCAACGTGTTTTTAAAACGGTAGGTCAAAATCGTCCCTTTGTTGTTGAAGGAATTGAAATAAGTAAAAAAACCGAAGGTATTAATGCAGTATCACATGCATTTGCTACTAAATTACTAGCCGAATTGATTATTGAATCAGGTGGTTATGACCAGATAGGAGATTATAATGAATAAATTAGCTATTATTGCAGATACTTCACAAGACTTAAAGGCAGATCTTGCTGAACATTACGGTATTGAAATCATTCACTATATGTTGCAAATGGGAGATAAACACTATCGTGACTTGATTGATATTGATTCTAGGGAATTCTACGAACAGATGCAACATCATGACGTCTTATCGACTGGTATTCCGCCTATCCAAGAAATTATAGATCTTTTGGATCGTTTAGTAGAGAAGGGTTATACTCAAGCAGTAGTAATTACAGCATCTTTAAAATTAACCGGTATGCGTCAATTATATGAAGTAGTTAAAGAACAGTATAAAAACTTAGAAATCTTCATTTATGAATCCAATTATATTGCTTCAATCACTGGTTTACTTTCAATCTATGCTGCTGAACTCAGAGAAGATGGTAAGTCAGCTGAGGAAATTTTAGCTGAATTAGAAAGAGTGGAAAATAAAGCTGGTATTTACGCTCTGTTTAGAACGTTGAAATATGTTATTAAGGGTGGGAGGTTTAATAAGTATGCTGGTATGATTGGTACTTTCTTTAATATTAATCCATTATTAACTATTCATAACGGTGAAATTGAAATCATTAATAAGGCAAGAGGGAAGAAAAGATCTTATGCAACCCTTTTAGCAGCAGCTAAAGAAAAATTGCAAGGAGCTAAACGCTACAAAATCGCTCTTTTTGCCGGCAATAATAACGAAGAAATCTCTCAATTACAAAAAGATTTGGCTGAAGAAATTGCTAATGCTGAAACATCCATTGTGACTGAATTAACTCCCGTTTTAGGAGTACATGCCGGACCTCAGTCAGTAGGTATTTCAATTCTTGTTATTGATTAAAAAAAATAAAAAATGATGAGAAATTCCTAGCCTCATCGTTTTTACTTTGTAAGCGTATTATTTTGACTTGCTTGTTATTAGATTTCAGCTTAATATAATACTATATTCAAGGAAATGAGGAAAACGATGATTGAATTAAGCTTGACTAAAATAAGATCACTTATAGATCCTCGTCCATCTGATAGTTACAAAGGGAACTACGGACATAGTTTGATTATAGCAGGTAATGAACAGATGGCGGGGGCTGCAATATTAGCTGCTAGCGCCTGTGTTCATGTTGGTTCGGGCTTAACGAGTTTGCTAACTGCAAAGACTAATATAAATGTTTGTCATTTGCATACTCCAGAGATGATGGTTGGGAATTGGGCAGATCAAAATTTGAGGAAACAGTGGATTTCTAAAGCAAATCACGTGTTAATTGGCCCGGGCCTTGGTAGGAGTCAAGAAAGTATTGAGATATTAAGTGAAACGCTATCAAGTATCCAACCTAATCAAGTGTTAATTCTTGATGGAGATGCCATTAGCCTGTGGGCGAAAGAAGGTCCATTTTCTTGTAAAGGCCAATTAATCTTTACCCCTCACTTGGGTGAATGGCTAAAAATGCAAGAAGCGAACAATATCAATGATCCTCAGGAATTTTCAGATTCATATCAAGCTATCCTCGTATTAAAATCGCATCAAACTGAGATTTATCAGCCTTCCGGCTTATCTTATAGCAATATCCCGGGCAATGCAGGCATGGCAATAGGGGGAATGGGCGATACCTTAGCTGGTATGATATCTGGATTGATGGGACAGTCTTCATCCCCTTTGGGTGCTGTATTGATAGCTGCTTATATGCACACAGCGATTGCTAATCAAATTAATCAAAAAGAATTTATTGTGTTACCATCCAGATTAATAAAGCAAATTCCTGAATTTATGAAAGATTTATTTGAATTGAAAGGTAATCGATTTGAACGAAGAATTTAAAGCCCAAAAACTAACTTTAAGCCCAAATAGTGATGAAAAAATGTGGATAGCTGAGATTGTGGGAGAAGATCCAGTCTATCGACTGAAAAGAGTATTTCTTCCTGAGTTTAAAAAGGGAACTTATCATTTATACGATGGTATTTATCAAATTCATGGAATCTATCCTGGAATCAGTCCTTTTAGTAAAGAATATTGTATCGTCAAGCACGGACATATGCAAAGAAAAATTCCACTCGAGACAATTTATCAACTCCTACCTCAAATAGAATCACAAGAGAGTAGACGGAAAAAACGGCTCAAGCATCAAATTATTGAGAAGTTAAACGTAATAGGGAAAAAGTTGGAACATGAATTAGTCTGGCGAGACATTGATTATCAGAAGGATCAATTAGATAGTTTAGAGAACTCTCAACAATTAACTTTAACTTTAGGACAGTTAATTAAACAAGAAGAGAAGATTGTCGATTCATATAAAAAAGCAATTGAACGTGGTATTGATGGCTAAGCGTTCAGATTAAAGATTATATAGGGAGCGAAAAAATGAAATTTAATATTGATAGATTAAAACAGACTCTCGAAGAATATTCTCGTTTACTTGAAATGGTAATAGTTATAGCTATTACTTTAAGTGTCGCTGTAGGAATGATTGACTTATTTAAATACGGTTATTTAGTTTTACAAGCAGATGTTATAGAAACCTATTCTGTTTTTCAAAATTTTTTAGGTTATGCTTTGTTGCTTTTAGTGGGAATTGAGTTAATTTTTATGTTGCTTTTTCACTCTCCTAAAGCAGTTTTAGAACTGATCTTATTTGTAATTGCTAGAAAAATGCTGATTTATGCACAAACAATGGAAGATTTGGTATTAGGATCCATAGCTATCTTTATTGTCTTTGCTACTGTTCACTTTTTGGTCAAGAACGAAGATGGCCATTTATTACGAAATGACGAGGAGTAAAAATACTATGAGAAAAGCCTATCCCCATGACTGGGAATAGGTTTTAATTTATTTTACATAGATAGCCTTTAAATCATCAATAAAGCTAAAGCGAAGAAGAAGCTCATCTGTATCTTCTTGGTTAAGCTCTTGGTCCATTTCAAAGATAGTAATAGCGGGGCCATTAATTTTAGCTCTTTGGTGTGTCATGTATGAGATGTTTATATCATGATCTTGTAGGAAGGTTGAAAGGCGACCGATTGTTCCAATTTTATCTTTATGACGGATAATTAAAGTAGGGCGTTCGCCAGAAAAGCGAACATCATATTCATCATATTTGTTGATTTCGATTTTTCCACCACCTACTGATGAGCCAATGATGGTGACGTGGTTATTTGGACCGAAGATATGAATACGAGCAGTATTAGGGTGATAGTTTCCTAGATTACGCTCGAGGAAATTAATCTTTAATCCACGTTCTTCAGCAATATCACGTATATCAGCTATTTCTGAATCACGAGTCGTATAGCCTAAAACGCCGGCTATTAATGCTAGGTCAGTGCCATGACCTTGATAAGTTTTAGCAAAAGAATCCATTAGGGTGAATACGACTTCCTCAGGTTCTTCTCCTAGAAGTTGACGAGCAACATTACCGAGGCGAACGGCACCGGCAGTATGAGAAGATGAAGGACCGACCATTACTGGACCAATAATTTCGAAACCAGATTGGTAAGACGCGCTAACTCCATCCTCTAAAATCTTTTCACCTGTTCCAGATAACTCAACCTCAACATCAGCTACTAATTCATCTGAATTACCAAAGACCTGTTCTTTGATACGACGGGCAGTAGGAGTACCCGCTACACCACCAATGCCTGTTTCTCTTAATGATTCAGGGAGTTCATTACCAATAGCATCCATAGCGTCAATAACTTCATCCGAAGGAATAATGGATACCACATCAGCTAATGCCATATCAGCAGCAGCCATTGCAGTCAGTGCATGAAGTCCATTCCGAATGATACAAGGGATTTCTACTAAACCTGCAACAGGATCGCAAACAAGTCCGAGTGAGTTTTTAAGTGCTAATCCCACTGCATTACCAACTTGCTCAGGTGTTCCACCTTTCAATTCAACTAGGGCCCCAGCTGCCATAGAAGTGGCAGAACCCACTTCGGCTTGGCAACCTCCTTGGGCGCCGGAAATAGAAGCACGGTTAGCAATAACTAAGCCTAAAGCAGAAGCGGTAAACATCGCACGGACTAATTGTTCCTTTTCAAAATTTCCAGTATCAAGCATATGAACTAAACAAGCAGGTAAAATACCGGCAGAACCTGCCGTAGGGGTCGCAACAATTCTTCCCATTGAAGCATTCACTTCATTGACTGCCATCGCATTTGCGACAACTCTTAATGTGAAGGAATCGATTAAAGAGTCATCCTTTTGGGTATATTCAAAGACACGATGACCATCTCCACCAGTCACACCTGTATGACTCATAACAGACTCCAAAGTACCTTTTCTTACTGAATTGACCATGACATCAAACTGTTCTTCCATAGCAACTAACATTTCTTCCTCAGTAATTCCTCGTAATTCCATTTCATTTTGAATCATTACTTGAGAAATGGTTAGTTCTCTTTCATTAGCTTCATCAATTAAACCTTTTAAACTTGTAAATGACATAAAATCAACCCCAATCCAGATACTTATTTTTACTTAGTGCATTATAGCACAGCCTTACTTGTAATTTAACCTTTTTCAGAAAAATATGCTAGCGTAAATCGCTAGCATTGCTATTATATCTTTGTAAACGGATTCCATTTCTTACTATTTTCGATACCTGTTTTTTTAACAGATTTAACGATGGTTTGGATAACTTTTAAACTGCCATCTTTAATAATTTGACCGAGCAATTTAGTGCTTTCAATGGTTGCAGACCGTTTGATAACTTGATTATCAGCATCTTTCAAGCTGCCCAAATAATCCATAGTAACAATTCCCACTCTTAAGGTTAGTAGGGCATTAATGGATCCTTCTAAAATCGAGTTGGCTATTAAATTAGTAATCGAAACAGAGCCTGGAATCATGGATAATAGACTGCCTCCAAGGATGGAAGAGATGAAAGGTTCCATTTGAGCTTCAATAAGATCTAAGTCTTCAATCCCTCTAGCCATTAAAATTGTGGTTGCAACATTAGTGTATATGGAAAGAACTTTTCCGAAACTCGGACGCGTATCATACACTTTGATCAAATGCCAAACCATTTTCATTAAAACAACTAGAACTGTAAGGGCATCTAAGGAACCATTTTGTGAGATAGCAGTTGTTAAGAAAACCATTTGAGCTTGTTTTTTGATTTCAATTAAGCCATGTTCTCTTAAAGAATGATGGGCCAAGTGAATTTGTTCTTCTGCGGATAAGTTTTCGTGAGCAAGCCAATCGTAATTCAGCTCTTTTAAAGTAGGGTTCTTAATTAGTTTGACTAAACTATCTTTTACATACTGATCGTATTCTTCTGGACCTGCTCCATCTGCTAAATCTATTTCTTTAGGCAACTTCATTAGTTCTCTCACAGTTAGGAATGTAAAATAAATTAACATAACAGCTAGAATAAAAATGACTGTGAGTGCTAAGAGAGGATGGATATAAGCTAAATTACGGTATAATTGCATAAATTGATTGAAAATAAAAATAATGGTTATAATTAAAAAAGTTGAGGCTACTACTTTCAGCCATTGGCGCCAATTATTCAAAAAATCACCCCTCGATTTTATAAGTTTAACATTTTAAATAGAAAGATTACTCCGACCATAGACTGACCGATTGAGCATAAAATTTAATCGGCTTGTGACCTTTTATTAAGGTGATATTTATAAGTATCCATAGCTGAATCCACGACAAAGACCGCTAAACCAATGGCAAGAGCAGTCACCAAGGCTTGATAAAAGGACTGACTAGCTGCAATCAAATTGTTTTGCATAAAGTATTCTGCAGTCTCGTAAATGGCAATTCCCGGTACATAAAGAAAGAAAGCAGGAATGTAAAAAACATTAACGACGGTTTTAAACTTACGTGACATCCACTGGCCCATAATACTTACAATAAGACTACCAATAAAAGTAGCGATAAAGGTATTGGTGTGACTTAGAACAAATAAATAAACAGCATATGAAATGATTCCCGGTATACCTGACCAATAAATGAATTTACGTGGAGCATTGACATTGATAGCTGCTGCTACAGTTGCTAGATAACTAGCAACGAGTCTTAATATTAAATGATTTAATTCCATAAGTTAATCACTCCATATGAGATAGCTAAGCCAATTCCGACACCCAAAGCAAGGCTCAAACCTTCCTTAAAAGCATCTATTAAACGAGTTATACCAGTAGAGTAATCCCCGTGAAGCAAATCACGGATTCCATTGGTAAAAGCCGTTCCGGGATAAAGTGGCATTAAAGTGGCACCAATAACAATATTTAGGTTAAAGCGGGTGGTTACATACCAATGGATAATGGGTAAAACAAAGGCTAGTGAACTTGTCATTAAGACATTGACAGCAAAACGGTTGAGACCAAAGTTATCTTCTGATAGTTTAAAAAATAGAATCATGATGGTTGGAATTAGAGCAATCACCAAATCGCCTAAACCACCTTCTAATAAGATAACATAGGACATGATCAAAAGAATTGTCCAAACAAATTGGTTATGGGTGGTATATTCCTGGTCTTGAATGCTGTTTAGTTTCAAATAGGCTTCTTGTGGACTAATACTTTTGTCTAATAATTGACCAATGATTTCATTGACTTGATGGATGATGCGCATGTGATTTTTGCGGTTTTTCACCCTTACAATAATTGTGCTTCCCACCGGGCTTTCTTCTTTAAACTGACTATTTTGTAAAGCTAAAAATAAGCCAGAAGCAGATGAAAAGACAGCGGGTTGGTCAAAGTTACTTAATGAGAGAATTTGGTTAACTGTTCGCTCAACTCGATAACCTTCAGCTTCTGATTGAATCAAGAGGGTCCCAGCAAGAGTGGCTAGTTGAAGAATTGACTGTTCTCTTTTATCCATGAGCAAGCCCCTTTAGTTTTTTGTCTATTATAGCATATTCTCGATAACAGAATAGAAGTCTGAATCAGAGAAGTTGGATAAATCGTGTTACAATAATAAATAGAGGTGATGATTTGAAAATATCAAAAATTCAGGTTCAAAAAAAGAATAAGCAACGCTATTCTATTTTTATAGATAATCAGTTTGCTTTTGGAATTGATGAGGCAATTTTAATTAAGTTTGTTATCAGAAAAGGTTTAGCAGTCGATCAAGAGTTAATTAGAAAAATTTTAGAAGCTGAATTTCATTATCGTTTTTATCAAAAAACGCTAAACTATCTGTCTTATGGTTTGAAATCTGAACAAGAAGTACGTGATTATCTTGATAAAATGATAAAAGAGTCACAAAGTGAGAAGATGGAAGAAAGGCAGGATTTTTCTAAGGAAATGGAATCTAGTAACTGCAAAACGCCACTAGTTAATCCCAGTAAACAACAAAGGAATGTTGACTATGCATCTTTTGACATTTCAGAAAGTTTGATTGATCAAATTATTGACAAACTAAAAGAACAAAAGTTAATTAATGATCTTATTTATGGCCAAGCCTATGTACGCACTCAAGCCAATATCAACCGTAAAGGACCAAGAAACATTTCTTATGAGCTGAAAATGAAAGGTTTAAATGATCTATTAATTGAAGAAGCTTTAATGGAGTATCCAGAAAATTTGCAACGAGAAAACTTAAAAATGTTAGCGGATAAGTTTATTAAAAGTAAAAAACGATTGTCTTTAGCCATGCAAAAAACAAAGTTATACCAACACCTTAACCAAAAGGGCTATGATCGAACAATCATTCAAACCTTTCTAGATAATTATAAAATGGAAGGCGATCCTGAACTTCAGGAGGATCTGCTGGATAAAGAGGGGCAAAAAATTTTCCGCAAAAGATCCAAAAAACATGAAGGCTACGAACTTAAGCAGCGTCTAATTGTCGACTTGCGACAAAAGGGATTTGAATATCAAGACATTCAAAATTGGCTAGAGGATAATGAAAGTGTGATGAATATGAAAGGGGAGAATGAGTAGTTAAATGAGTAAATTTATAAGTAGTTATCTTGATTGGTCTCCTCAAAAAATTCAGAAGTTTCGCAAAACAGTATTAACTTGGTACGATGAAGAAGGGCGAGACTTACCATGGCGCCACAGCAAAGATCCCTATCAAATTTGGGTCAGTGAGATTATGCTGCAACAAACGCAAGTGAATACGGTTATCCCTTACTATGAGCGTTTTATAGACGAGTTACCAACTATTCAAGCTTTAGCTCAAAGTTCTGAAGAACAACTGCATCAGCTATGGCAAGGCTTAGGCTATTATTCAAGGGTAAGAAATATGCAATTTGCTGCTAAACAAATTATGAATGATTATGATGGCATCATGCCAAAAACCATGAAGGAGCTATTAAGTTTAAAAGGTATTGGACCTTATACAGCAGCAGCTATCGGATCGATTGCCTTTGGTTTAGTTGAGCCTGCCATTGATGGCAATTTAATGCGTATTATCGCTCGCTTATTTGAAGTAGAGGAAGATATTGGTCAAGCAAAAAACCGTAAAGTTTTTAAAGCCATATTAGACCCTCTGATTGACCCCAAACGACCGGGTGACTTTAATCAAGCTTTGATGGATATTGGAGCTACCGTTATGACACCAAGCAATTACCGGCCTGAAAACCATATCTTAGAAGAATTTGATCAATCTTATCAAAATGGAACGAGTCATCTTTATCCAGTTAAACATAAGAAGACTAAGCAGATAAGACAAGAATGGCTTGCTTATAAAATTATAAATAAAGAAGGGAAAGTTTTAATGCGTCAGCATCAAACCGGAGAATTATTGTTCGGCTTATGGCACTATCCTTTAGTAGAAGTCGATTTGCTAGCTTTAAAAGATGCAAATGAAGTTAAAGAGGCATTCTTTTATACTTATCTCAAGCCAGATGAAATGGTAATGGAATCTGTTGTAGAAGAAATTCAGCAATACTTTAAAGTCAAGATAGAAAAGCTTACTCCAGCAATAAAACATGTTTTTAGCCATCGAATTTGGCAAGTTGGCATTTTAGCGGTCAATTTTGAAAGTAGTGGACAGCAATTACTTGATCAGCTTCATCTAAATGATAATAGCTTTCGATGGGTAGCAGAGAGTGATATAAGTCAATTGGCCTTGTCCTCACTGCAGATAAAATTATTAGATAGTAATAAAACATCTTCTAATGATGACTTACGACTTTTTTAAATGATGTATCAAACAAATAAGTTTTAAAAAATTTAGACCCCTAGCAAAAAGAGCTAGAGGTCTTTTGATTACAAACGATATATTTTAATTATTAAAAGTCATAGGCTTCTTCTTCTTTTTGGCGTTTTAATTCCATAGCTTGGCTAAATAATAAAGTATCTTTAATTAAACCATCTAAACGGTAATGGATGTTTTGATTAATTATTTCACCTTGATGATAGTCAGCTTCTTCAATAAAGACATAAGAAGGAATAACCATAGCTTTCATATATGAAAGTATAGGCTTCAATTGATATTCGGCAATTAAGTAGTGTTTAGGACTACCTGCTGTAATCACCATTCCAACTGTTTTGTCTCTTAAAGCGTTTTGTGGTAAAAGATCGAAAATATTTTTAAGTGTGGCTGGGATGGAGGCTTGGAAGATTGGACTACCAATTATGATAGCATCAGCTTCCATGATTGCTTTTGTAACATAAGCACTATCGCCAGTAAGTTCAACATAGTGATGACCATCCGCGAATTCAATATCTTTTTCAGCTAGATCAATCAACTCCACATCAAAGTCTGAATAGTTTGTTTGAATAATCTCTTTAGTGAGGTTCATAGCAATGCGAGTTTTACTACCCATCTTCGAACCAGAAAGTAAAATTAATCTCATTATTCCACTTCCTTTTCCTTGGTCAATTCTTGGACCGTCTCTCTAAATTTAGCGTGATCGGTTGGCTCAGCTTGATCGGCAGCTTTTTGACCAGTATAGCGGCGAACAGCGGGTAAAACTTTAGCCTCTAAAAGTTCTAAGTTCTTCATTAGATGTTCGAAAGGAATTCCACCAAAATCAATTTGAGCCACATAACGGCTGATACCGAAAGTTTCATATTGATAGAGAATTTTCTCAACGATTTCTTGCGGACTTCCAACGTTAAGAATATCATTAAGGTTTTCTGATTGGGCAAAAGCTCGCTTAGGAAATTCTTGACCATTTGAGAAGGTAAAGCCTTTAGAAATGAAAGTATAGGCTTCTTGTCTGGCTTTTTGTGAAGTTTCAGCTACGTATAGCATTCCAGCAGTTGCCACAGGGAAATCTTGGCTTTGATAGCCACTTTCTTCTAAGGCTTCCCGATAAGACTGAATATTAGCTAAATGAATATCGACTGGTCCAGTTAAATGTGCTAAGAAGATAGGGGCTCCTTGACGTCCGGCTTGAATAGCAGATGTGCGATGGCCACCAACTGCGCGCCAAATTGTCAGTTTACGATTTTGATAAGGTCGAGGTAGAATGGAAGCATTCTTCAAAGGTGCTCTAAATTCTCCCTCCCAATTTATAATTAAATCTTCATTAATCTGACGTAAAAGTTCAAATTTTTCTTCGAATAAGGCTTCATAATCGCGCATATTATAGCCTAATAAATCAAAAAGACCTACACGTGAAGCGCGTCCTGCAATGATCTCCATTCTTCCTTTTGAAATAAGATCCAGGGTAGCAAAATCTTCAAAGATGCGAACGGGATCTGAAGTTGAAACGATGGTTGCAGCAGAAGAAAGTTTAATTTTAGAAGTTGCTTGAGCAATAGCTGCTAAGATAACTGTATGCGCTTGGCTAGTAAAATAAGGTTGGTGACTTTCACCGACACTAAAAAGATCTAAGCCAGCCGCTTCTGCTTCAATACCATAACGAATAATTTCATTGACTCTTTGTTCTTGTGAAATACGGTCGCCAGTAATTGGATGAGGTACATGATCACCTAAAGTATATATACCAATTTCTAGTGGTTTTTTGGGGGAAGTGCTTGAATTCATAATAAGCTTCCTTTCTTTTTTTTATTGAACAAATTATAGCATAAATCTCGAATTTTAGGAAATAATTTATTTTAAGGAGAGAATAAGCTTTCTCTTATAAAATGAAATTTGCTCCCATAAAGACAAGCGAGTATGATATAATATTCAAGGAAAAGTTGATAGCCGAATGGCTAATTATTTACACAATAGAAAGTAGGTTCAGTGATGAAGCAGCCCAGAGAAGGTGAATTCATTACTGTTAAAAGTTATAAACACGATGGTTCTTTGCATCGAACATGGCGCGATACGATGGTTTTAAAGACCAGTGAGCAGTCTATTATTGGGTGCAATGATCATACTTTAGTGATCGAATCAGATGGTCGTCGATGGGTGACACGAGAAGCAGCAATTGTATATTACCATCAACATTTTTGGTTTAATATTGTAGCGATGATTCGTAAAAGAGGTGTCACTTATTATTGTAATCTTGCCTCTCCATATGTTATGGACAAGGAAGCGTTAAAATATATTGATTATGATCTTGATATTAAAATGTTTCCAGATGGTGAGAAGCGATTGTTGGATTTAGATGAGTATGAAGTACATAGTCGACGTTATAATTATCCAGTCGAAATTGATCGCATTTTGAAATATAACATTCAAGAGCTGGTCCGTTGGATTGAGGAAAAAAAAGGTCCTTTTAATCCGGCCTTTATCGATATTTGGTATGAACGTTATTGTCAATTGTCACATCGCAAACGTTATAAATAGTTAATAGTAGAATTCACTGAGAGAGATTTTGTGTAAAACGCAATAGAAGCGATAGTAAATCGTTATTCTATTGCTTTTTTTTAAAATAAAGGATGAGAGAGTGAAGGTATGTATACAAAAGAGAGGATTAAAGAATTAGATCAAATGGCATATTTAGGTGCATTAGGAGCTATCTATTCACCTGATAAAACAGTATTTAAAGTATGGGCACCAACTGCTCGCTCCATCCAATTAATTGTTTTTGAAGGTTATTATGGTCAAGTTAAAGATGAACACCTCATGGTTAAGCAAGGCCCTGTATTCCAAATAGAATTAGCAGGGGACCATCATCAAACAACCTACCGCTTTCGTATTGATTTCAAAGACGGGAGCCAAAAGGAAACAATCGATCCATACGCTCGAGCATGTACAGTTAATGGTAGGAGATCAGTCGTAGTTGATTTGAAAAAAACCAATCCAGCAGGCTGGTCGAAAAGGATGCCGTCTTTTCCTCGAGACGAAGCTATGGTTATTTATGAAGTGAATGTACGCGACTTAACGATTCAAGGCGAATCTGGCATTACTGATAGAGGAAAGTATCTAGGATTGACTCAAACCGACACACGAAATCCTGAAGGGGATTCCACAGGGTTAGACTATCTAAGTGAGTTGGGAGTGACCCATTTAGAATTTTTACCTCTTTTCGATTTTGACTCTATCGATGAAACCTTTGAGCAACCAAATGAATATAATTGGGGTTACGATCCTTATAACTACAATATTCCAGAAGGCTCTTACGCAACAGATCCTTATGATCCTATTGTTAGAATTAAAGAATTAAAACAAATGATTCATGCTATTCATCAAAAAGGGATGCGTGTCATTATGGATGTTGTTTATAATCATGTCTACCAAGTTGAAAACCATCCTCTCCACTTAACAGTCCCGCACTATTATTTTCGCTATGACCAATCTGGACAGTTAACTAATGGCAGTGGCGTGGGAAATGATACAGCATCTGAACGTGTGATGATGCAAAAGTTCATCGTAGACTCTGTTCAATACTGGGCAAGTGAATTTCATATCGATGGATTTCGCTTTGATTTAATGGGTTTGCATGATATTGAGAGTTTAAAAGCTGTTCGAGAAGCTCTTGATGCAATTGACCCTAGTATAATTATTTTAGGTGAGGGTTGGGATATGGCTAGTCCCATTCCACCAGATCAAAAAGCTAATTTAAATAATGCTTATAAAATGCCTAGAATAGCTCAATTTAATGATGGGATCCGAGAGGCTATAAAAGGGAATGATTTTAATCCTGAGGCAAGGGGGTTTATTAATGGTGCTTGGTACATGGAAGAACCACTAGTTAATAATTTTCTAGCTCGCTATGATTCTGAAAAATTTAATAATCCCATGCAAGTGATTCAATATTGTGAAGCACACGATAATTATACACTCTATGATCGGTTAATGATGGCTGACCCTTATCATCTACCGGAAATTATTATAAAAAAACAGCAATTAGGATTGGCTTTAGTCTTGCTAGCCCAAGGGATTCCATTTATTCATGCTGGTCAAGAATTTTTAAGAAGCAAGCAAGGAGTCAGAGATTCTTATAACCGACCAGATGCTATTAATCAAATCGATTGGTCTCTAATGACTCAACATTGTAAAACGGTGGAATTCGTAAAGGGTTTAATTCAATTAAGAAAAGAAGAGCCTCTTCTACGCCAAACTAGCTATGAGAGCTTACGCTGTTCGACAGAAGTAATTCAAGCTTCAGACCAAATCATGGCGGTTCGTTATGCCGGTAAAAGCTATGATCTCTTGTTAATGTTTAATGGTGGTGAAGAATATGCGCACTTTAATGTTCCTTTAGGCAATTATACGATGTTAGTTTACGATGATGTTGTTGATCTTGAAGAAAATGAATATCTTAATCAAATTAAATCGATTAATTTGCTTCCATATTCAACGACGGTTATTAAACGTTTAAAAAAGAGAACAAAATAAATATAATTCAAAAGAGCGTGAAGATCCTTTTAATCCTTACGCTTTTTTGTGTGAAGTTTTTGACATTTAGTCGTGCTTAGTGTAAGTTTAATAGGCTTTCAGAAAATATAAAAGGAGACTAAAATTGGATAGCGCCAGACCTATTGAAATAGGTGACGAGGATGAGTTTATCGAATTTTCGGCGGATGACTCAAGGCTGTGCAGTCTTTAAGAATAGTTAAAACAAGATCGCGAGAACTTGAACAGAGTCTATTCTATGCACCGAAAGCATAAAATATTGAAAGAAATGAGGCGTATTTTATGTGCGGAATTGTTGGATTTATTGGTGAAGGAAATGTACAAAGAATTATACTTGATGGATTGGCAAAATTAGAATATCGTGGCTATGATTCGGCCGGACTTTATCTTTTAGATCAAGAAGGTAGGGGTCATCTTTTTAAAGAGAAAGGTAGAATTGCCGACCTTGAAAGGGCAGTAAATCAAGAATTTAACTCTAGTATTGGTATTGGTCACACACGGTGGGCAACCCACGGTCCTGCTAATAGAGAAAATGCTCACCCCCATCAATCTAATTCTGATCGCTTTACTTTAGTCCATAATGGTGTGATTGAAAACTATTTAGACTTAAAGAAAACTTACTTAAGTGAAGTATCATTAAAGTCACAAACAGACACAGAAGTAATTGTTGCTTTAATTGCTTACTTCTCACAAGAAGAAATATCTACCAAAGAAGCATTAAAAAAGGTGCTTCAATTGATAGAAGGCTCTTATGCTATTGGATTAATTGATAAAGAAGACCCCACAACTCTTTATGCTGCTAAGAAAAAATCACCATTATTAGTGGGCATGGGAAACGATTTCAATGTAATTGCATCGGATGCAATGGCAACGATTGATTTGACCAGTGAATATATTGAAATTCACGACGGTGAATTATTGATGATTCAATCGGATGGCATTTTAATTGAGGACTTATCGGGTCAAGTCATTGACCGTTCTTCTTATATTGCAGACTTAGATGCTAGTGATCTTGATAAAGGAACTTATCCGCACTATATGCTTAAAGAAATGGATGAGCAAGCTGCTGTAGTTCGTAAAAATATTCTTTATTATCAGAATCAAGATAGTGAATTTACTATTGAAGCTGACCTTTTATCTGAAATTAAGCAAGCGGATCGTCTTTATATTTTAGCTTGTGGGACTTCTTATCATGCAGGTTTAGTAGGTAAAGTGATGATTGAAGACTTGGCGAAAATACCAGTGGAAGTTCATCTTTCATCAGAGTTTTCTTATCACTTGCCGCTATTAAGTCAAAGACCTTTCTTTATATTTATTTCTCAATCAGGCGAAACAGCTGATAGTCGACAAGCTTTAGTGAAAGTCAATGAATTAAACTATCCATCTTTAACTATAACTAATGTCAAGGGATCTACTCTCTCGAGAGAATCGGATTATACACTTTTATTGAATGCAGGACCGGAAATTGCTGTGGCTTCTACAAAGGCTTATACAGCTCAATTAACAGTCTTAGCGATTTTAGCAGATGTTCTTGCAAGCCAAAAGGATTTCTCAATGAAACATGAGTTATCATTAGTTTCTCAAGCCATTGAAAGGGTCCTTACTCAAAAAGATGCTTTAAATTCTTGGGTAAAAAATGGACTTGCAGATAAAGTGCATGCTTTCTATTTAGGGCGTCATATGGATTATTTAGTAGCCATGGAAGCAGCTCTTAAACTAAAAGAAATCTCATACATTCACACTGAAGCTTTTGCTTCAGGAGAATTAAAACATGGAACAATTGCTTTAATAGAAGAGGGAACGCCTGTTACTGCATTAATAACTGACCCAGTAACAGCTTCCATTACGCGGTCTAGTTTAGAAGAAGTGAAAGCGCGCGGAGCCAAAACGTTTGTAATAGCAAGTGAACCATACGCAAGTGAAGGAGACTTTGTTCTTCCATCTGTGCATCCGCTCTTAACTCCAATTGTGAGTGTGGTTGCCTGCCAAATGATTGCCTATTTAGCAACAGTTGAACGGGGGCTTGATGTAGATAAACCACGTAATTTAGCTAAATCGGTAACGGTGGAGTAATTTATAAAAAAAGATGAGAAATGACTGAGGTTTTATCCACAGAAATTTAATTAAAAAGTCATCTGAAGGTTCTGTTTTTTAAATCGAATAAACGCTATAATAGATAATGAAATATAAAATTAGGAGCGAATAAATGAAACCGTCAATTTCAAAACTTCAGCTACAGGTGAAACCATGGGCACTTGCCTATTCCATCTTTATGGTTACTTTAGGCTGTCTCGTCTATGCTGCTGGGGTAAACAGTTTTGTAATCCCCAATCATTTTGGTAATGGTGGAGTGGCAGGTATCGCGATTATCTTAAAATATATCAAGGATATTCCTACTGGGACCACAAACCTCATTATAAATTCTTTTATTCTATTGATTGGTTATCGATTTCTTGAAAAACGTACATTAATTTTTACAATTTATGCCATGATTGTAACCTCCTGGGCTTTAAACACTGTCTTTCCACCTGTTTTTATTTCAGAAAACCGGCTAATTTCGGCAATGGCAGGCGGAGTTGTAATGGGTATTGGTTTAGGATTAATTCTTAAAGGACATGGTTCTTCGGCTGGAACAGATATTATCGCCATGATTTTAAAGAAATACCTTGGGATTAATTTTGCCACAGCTACCTTTTTATTAAACATGTCAATTGTCTTAGCTTCTGGGTTTGTTATAGGTGCTGAAAACACTATTGTTACTATTTTTATGAAATTTTTAACCTCAGCTGCCTTAGAATTTGTTACGGATGGCTTTAGTCGTCGGAAGGCAATGTTAATTATTACTAAAGAACCAGAACAAGTTTGTCAGATGATTACCGAAGAAATTGCAAGAGGGATCACTGTTTTCAGAGCTTATGGTTATTACACCCATAAGGAAAAAGAAGTGTTATATATTGTTGTATCTAAACAGCAAGTGGTGAAAATAGAGCGACATATTGCTTCAATTGATCCAAATGCTTTTGTTACAGTTAGTGATGTTCAAGAAGTTATTGGACAAGGATTTACTTTTTATAATCCTAATAATAAAAATCGCCGTTTTTACGATGAATAATAAAAGAACTCGTCTTCAAAATTGGAAGGCGATTTTTGGACGAGATAAAAATTAGAGTCAATTTTATAATACTGTGAGCTAATTATGCTATGTATTCTTTAATGAATGACGGAGGGAAAATGATGATTAAAGTATATGGTTTAAAGCAATGTTCAACTTGTCGCAAGATTATGAAGTATTTGCAGGAAAATGGTTTGGAATTGACTGAGATAGAAGATATTCGCGACAATCCCCCCTCTCTTTCGGAATTAAAAGTGGCTTATCAATCGACAGATGGCAATATTCGCAAAATGCTAAATACTTCTGGACAGGTCTACCGAGATATGAAATTAAAAGACCGTTTAGATAGTATGTCTTCTGAAGAAGTTTTAAAGCTAATGAGTAAAAACGGTATGCTAATTAAAAGACCATTTTTAATTGAAAAAGAAAAGGCAAGTAGTGGTTCTAATTTAAAAATAATTAACCGAGTGTGGGAAATTAACAAAGCTTAAAACATAAAAAGAGGTTATCAACTATATAGTGATAGCCTCTTTTTTAAAAGAATGATGTTAACCAATGTAAAATATAAGTTGTTCCAAAACCATAACAAGCTAAGGAAACAGGTTTGCCAAATAGCAAGGATAAAATGAAGTACTTGCGAGTCATAGTAGTGATTCCAGCTCCATAACAGAGAATATCAGCTGGCGAGAAGGGAAAAAACATTAAAAAAGTAAAAAGCCAATTTCCCATGTTTTTTCTTTCGTAAAGTCTGATCATTTTACCATAAGACTTATCGCCGAGTATGGCTCGGACAGTAGGTTTTCCATATCTTCTACCAATCCAAAAGTTGACCCAAGATCCGAGATAGATGGGTAACAAATTGAGGACGAAACCCCAAAAGGGACCAAAAGCTAAGATTCCGATGGGAATAGTAATCGCTCCCGGCATAACTGGAATAATGGTTTGGGCTATCTGAATGATAATAAAAATCAAGGGCGCCCAAAAGCCAAAACCTTTAATCATTACTAGCATTTTTCTCTCGTCGGTAAAAACACCTGCTTGAATTCCCCACATAACTAATATGAAAGTAACTATGAGTCCCAAAATATTGAGGAAATGCATCCATTTTCGGGTTAAAATTTGTCTTTTTTCATCCATCGGGTCACACTCCTCAAAAACATTTTAACATATGTTGATGATATGACAATCATAGATGAAAATTAACCAAAATCAGACAGACTTAAGTCTTAATTAATTGATTGATCGGACTGAAAAGGTTCAACCGATAATTGATAGTTACGAATATAATTGATAAAGTTTTTAACGGATTCAGGAAGGTGTGTATTTTTACGATAAACCAAGTAAAAGTTTCGTATAGAATTCACTCCTTCAATATCGAAGGTTAAAACTTCTTTATGTTTCACATCAGGCTGAACAGCTAGCTCTGATAGAATGGAAATCCCAACCCCCAACTTAATAAATTGTTTTATCGTTTCATTATTATTTACTTCAAAAACTTTATTCAGTTTGAGTGGATCGATATCCAACTCTCTCAGTATCAATGCTGATTCTTTAAGTGTTCCTGAACCTTCCTCGCGAGTAATGAAAGGTTTTTCTAAGATCTTCTTAATTGGATAAGCTGTTTCTTTATATTGTATGAATTCTTGATTATAAGGGGTAACAATGACTAATTTATCCGAAAAGAGCTTCTCAAAAGTCAAGTTACTATTCATCGATTGAGAGCCAACAATACCAATATTTAAAGACCCTAGGGCAATATCATTAATAATATCAATGGTATCACTTTGGTGAAGGGAGACCCGCATCTCTTTATTATCTTTGGCAAATTCCGAAAGAGCTAACGGAAGAAGATAAGAAGCAGCAATGGATGAGGCACCGATTGTGATTTCATGGTTGTTTCTTTGAGAAAAGGTGGTTTCAATGTTACGTGACATTTTTAATAAGGATTGTGCGTACTTATAAAATTCCTGTCCTTGGGTAGTTAATTCATGGCTTTTAGTTGTGCGTGAAATTAATTCGATGCCTAATTCATTTTCCAATTGTTTAATGTGCAAAGAGACAGTTGGTTGAGAGAGGTAGAGTTGGTTAGCAGCTTCTGAAAAACTACCCCATTCTACTATTGTTATAAAGGTTTGGATTTGTTTTAATTCCACAAAAGTCACTACTTTCTGATATCGATTTAATATTGATTTTTGATTTTAAGGTGAGAGAGGTATTTATTAGAAAAAATAATAAATAATTGTCGAATCGTTTAAAATTACTCAGATAGATCTTTTTGAATGTCTTTAAGACATTCAACGGCGACCATGAGGTCTTCTTTTTTCGTATAATGCGATAGTGAGAATCGCACAACTCCTTGTTCCTTGGTTCCTAATGCTTCATGCATTAAAGGAGCACAGTGACCACCACCTCGTGTTATAATTTCAGCTCGGTCAATCAGTTCTTCAACTACGATGGCCGAGTCAAAATCGCCTAGATTAATTGAAAGAATTCCACAGCGGTCTACAGTAGGATTAAAATGACCATAAAATTTTATTTGGGGAATGGATTGAAGTTCCTTATAAAAGATGTTTAAGAGATTCCTTTCATAATCTCTTACTTTATTCACTCCATAATCAATTAAATAATTTACACCTGCTGCAAGACCAGCAATTCCATGACTATTTAAAGTTCCGGCTTCTAAGCGTGAGGGGTAATCAAGAGGTTGATGATGACTAAAGGTATCAATGCCTGTTCCACCTGATTTTAGTGGATGAATCTCTACATCTGGGTGAACATATATACCACCAGTTCCTTGCGGACCTAAAAGACTTTTATGTCCTGTAAAACAAAGAACATCTATGTCCAAAGCTTCTACGTCGATAGGTATACAGCCAATTGTCTGTGAGGCATCTACAATACCTAAAAGATTGTGTTGGTGTAGAATTTGAGTGATTTCCTTGATCGGATTAATGTCACCAGTAACATTGGAAGCATGAGTGATGACCATTCCTTTAGTGTTGCTTTGAATGGTATTATTTACTGTTGCCGGATCAATAATTCCTTTCGAATTGATGCCTAAAATAGTCAGTTCAAGACCATTTTCTTCTAGTTCATAGAGAGGTCTTAGAACGGAATTATGTTCCATGACAGTCGTAATAACATGGTCACCTTTCTTAAATAATCCTTTAATAACTGTATTTAAACTATCTGTAGCGTTATGAGTGAAAATTATTTGCCGAGGGTCTTTGCCGTTAATCAATTGATTCAAAGATTGACGGGCTTGAAAAATGCTTCGAGAAGCTTGCATGGCTGAATCCGAAGAACCTCTGCCAGCATTGCCAGAATGCTGAATGGCGTCAATGACCGCATCAATGACTACTTGAGGTTTATTTAGGGAAGTGGCTGCATTATCTAAATAAATCATAAGATCTTCTCCTCTTTAAAATTTATATTATCATTCCCATTATATCTTAATAGATAAGGGCCTTCATGGTTAATTTGAATTGATATCGCTTTCATCAGTTATTCTGATAAATGCTCAAGGCTGTTCTAACAAAGCTTGTCGGTGCATATTTGAAGTGATATGATTAGCCAGTAAAAAAAATATATATAAGGAGGTGTCTTATGAAAAAAATGTTTTCATGGTTGATGTTGACTGTATTATTTGTTGGGCTTATGCAACCATTTGCTAGAATTAATGCTGAAGATGAAGTTGAAGAAAACACTACCGAAGCTTCAAGTGAGGAGCAATACCCTGTCGATCCGGACAAACAAGTTTATGTTGATGCAGAATGGATTAAAAATGTCTTAGATGGTAATTCAGACATTGAAAAATATGTATTGGCGGAAGTCACTTGGGGCGAAGCCGATGCAAGTCCAGATTATTTGAGAAAACACTTGCCTGGAGCGATTCATATTAATACGGATTCGGTTGAAGAGGGTCCTGTATGGAATTTGCGATCTGCCGAAGAAATTGAAGAATCTTTATTAAAATATGGGATTGATAAAGATACGACGTTGATTTTATATGGACCTGATACAGGTGTAGACCGTGTAGCTTATGCTGCATTGTACACAGGAGTTGAATCCGTTAAAATTCTAGATGGCGGCTTAGCTATTTGGGAAGCAGCAGGTTACGAAATAGAAGAAGGTGAAGTGGTCCCTGCAGCTGTTAAAGAATTTGGAGTCGAAGTGCCTGCTCATTCTGAATATCTTATATCTTTAGATGATACTGTGGATGCTTTAACTAATAATGACAACTTTCGCTTAGTCTCTCTACGTTCTGAAAATGAATGGTTAGGTATAGAATCAGGATACTCTTATATTCCTAAAGCGGGAGAACCTAAAGGAGCAGTTTGGGGACGTCCATTATTGAGGGGCTCTGGAGAAGCTAATAGTTCAGGAATGGAAGATTTTAAAAATGAAGACGGTACAAATAAAAGCTTCGATGAGATTTTGGCTTTTTGGCAAGAAGAAGGTTTTGATGTTGAAAATGATTTAACCTTTTATTGTGGAACTGGTTGGAGATCTAGCCTTCCATTCTTGTTGATGTATGAGCGGGGTTTAGATGTTACCATGTTTGATGGTGGATGGAATGAATGGCAAATGAATGATGATTTGGAAGTTCAAATTGGTGATCCTCAATCAGATTCGGTAAAATATAAAACAGTTGGAGATTTAGAAGAAGGAAAAGAAACCAATTAGAAAGCATCTTCAAAAATACAAGGAAGCGTGCTCGCCATTGACGACGAGCATGCTTTTTATTAAGGAGAATATTAATGAAAAAAATTCTAAAATTATTAAGTTTAGCTGTTATAACCAGTTTAATAGTCAATACTACATATGTTTTTGCCAATGAGGGAGGCCCATTAAACAACTTATCTTTTGAAGAAATAGTAGAGCAAGCAAAAGGAAGTGAAGTTAATTTTTATGGATGGGGCGGCGATGAAAAGCTTAACCAGTGGTTAGATGAAGTATATGGACCAAGACTTAAAGAAAAATATGATATTACGTTAAACCGTATTCCGATGGATATCGATCAAATTTTGAGTCAATTAGTGAGTGAGAAGCAAGCTCAAACTAGCGAAAGTGAAATGGATATGATTTGGATCAATGGCGAGAATTTTAAATCTGCTCGAGAAAATGAACTCTTATATGGTCCATTCACAGAAATTTTACCAAATTATCAAGAATTTCTAGATATAGAAGATATAGAAAACAATCAGGATTTTGGCTATCCAATTGAAGGTTTTGAAGCTCCTTACTCAAAATCTCAGCTTGTTTTAATTAAAGATTCAGAAGTAACTAAAGAAACTCCTACAGATGCTGATTCCTTGTTAGCATATGTAAAAGAAAATCCTGGAAGCTTTACTTATCCGGCATTGCCAGATTTTACCGGTTCCGCTTTTGTTCGGAATATTATCTATGAATTTGTTGATTATCAAGAATTTCAAAAGATGGAAACAGATAAAGAAGAGCTGAAAGTTCTCATTCAACCGGCTTTGGATTACTTAAATGAATTGGCTCCTTATTTATGGAGTGAGGGGAAAACTTATCCAAGCGATGGTCCTGCCTTAAACAATTTATTTATGGATGGAGAAGTTGCTTTTCATATCAACTATAACGCTTATGAAATTGCTCGATCAATTGAACAGGGAATGTATCCATCGACTGCCCAATCATTTGTTTTTGAAAAGGGCACAATAGGTAATACTAACTTTATAGCAATTGGTAAAAATGCATCACACAAAGCAGCCGCTATGGTAGCAATAAATGAAATGCTATCGCCAGAAATGCAATTATCAAAATACGAACACCTCGGTCTAATTCCGGTAATCGATAATGATAAATTAAATGATCAATTAAAAGCAGACTTTGAGGAAGTAGAAATTGGCGAGGGGATAATACCACAAGAACAACTTTTATCTAAGCGACTGCCAGAAATGCCCGCACAATTAGTGCCTTTGATCGAAGAAATTTGGCTAGATGAAGTGGCAGGAAAATAAAATGGAGCTTACGAAGAAGAAGCGTTTTTATGCAGTTCTCTTATTTATGCCTCAGTTCATTTTAAGTTTGTTTTTACTGTTAGGTGTAATGATTGGAATAGTGCAGTCTTTTGGATACATTCCTTCTTTAAATTTAAATGAGTTCAGTCTGACTTACTATCAAGATTTATTAAATGACAAACAATTTAAGCAATCAGTGTTTTTTTCATTGAAAATTGCTTTTTATTCAGCTTTCCTTTCAACGATTATGGGTCTAGCTTGGGCTTACTTTTGGCTTGTTCAAGAAAAGTTAAGTAGATGGCAACAGACGCTAGTAAAAATTCCTATAATTGTTCCTCATTTAGTGGTCGCACTGTTTACTTTACAACTGTTTGGACGAACCGGAATATTTGCACGAATTTTATTTGCAATGGGAATTTCAAATGCCCAAGCTTGGTTTGATGCATTAATGTTTCAACCAAATGGTTGGGGCATTATTTTTTCTTTTATGTGGAAAGAAATTCCTTTTGTTTTATTTTATTGTTATCCTATAATAAGTTCAATCAATAATAAACTTGGCGAAGCTGCACAGACGCTTGGAGCCAGTCGCTTACAAAGTTTTATTAAGATTGTGCTACCCTTATCAAAAAACACAATCTTAGCTGCCTTTTTCATTATATTTATGTACGCTTTTGGTTCCTACGAGCTAGCAGCTTTATTAGGACCAACTTTACCTAAGGCATTACCAATTGCAGCTTATCAAGCATATATGCATCCTGATTTAAGCCAACAACCTTTGGCAATGGCATATAATGGAATTTTAATACTCATTAGTTTGATAGCCGTTGTAGTAATTTATCTGATAGCATTTTATCCACAACTAAAGAAACAACTATTCAGTGAAGAAAAGGTGGGTCGAGATGTATCGTAAGACTATTCATTTCTTAATATTTATAGTTATTTTTTTGCCAATTAGTATTTTATTAATCTGGGCATTTACTGCTCGCTGGCCATGGCCTCATTTGATCCCGCACAATTTGTCCCTAAGAGGGTTTGAAAATCTGGTACGGCAACCTAATCAATTACTAACACTTATACTATCTTCAGTATTTATTTCGTCATGTGTAGCCATGCTGTCATCTTTGATTGCCTTAATGACTGCTAGAGCGACGGTAATGGCTAAAGGCTTCTTTAAGAATTTTATTCAGTTGACTATCGCCCTACCTTTTCTAATTCCTGTGATTGTTTTTGCTACAGGTATTCATCAAAAAATGTTTGAATGGGGCTGGGCTAATAAGCTTTGGGGCGTGATATTAGCCCATTTGATTTATTCCTTACCCTATGCTTCATACTTAGTGATTGATGCCTACCATGCGGTTGGCCTTCATTTAGAAGAGCAAGCATGGGTATTAGGAGCAAATAAGTTGAAAGCATTCTGGAAAATAACTTTTCCACTGCTGCTCCCTGTTCTTGCGACCAGTTTGGCTACGTCATTCATTGTTTCTTTTAGTCAGTATTTCCTGACTTTAATGATAGGTGGGGGGAAGATTCAAACCCTATCAGTAATTATTTTTCCTTATTTACAAAGAAACGATCGTACAATTGCTAGCATATACGCTTTGTTCTTTTTAATTATTAGCTTTTTAGTTAT
This sequence comes from Facklamia sp. P12932, assembly GCF_050409545.1. Lineage (NCBI taxonomy): Bacteria > Bacillati > Bacillota > Bacilli > Lactobacillales > Aerococcaceae > Facklamia > Facklamia sp. P12932. Next base: position 106,566 of record NZ_JBNUPG010000004.1, read on the forward strand.
GGGACTACTCTCTTGGCTTTCCAATTTATATCAAAGTAAATATGAAAAATTCGACTATTATTAGGAGGTGAACTGTGTCTTTAATCATTAGAAATATATCAGTGAGTTTGGGTCATAACAAAGTCTTAAAAGATCTTAATCTTGAAGTTAAAAAAGGAGAGTATTTAGCTTTACTTGGGCCTTCTGGATCTGGAAAAACTACTTTTTTGAAAACACTAGCTGGACTAATTGAAAATGCTGAGGGAGATATTTTACTTAATCAAACTTCTATTATGAAAGAACCAAGTCATTCCCGTCCAGTTTCGGTGGTTTTTCAAGATTTAAGACTTTTTCCGCATTATAACGTTAAAGAAAATATTGTTTTTCCTATGAGGTTAAAGAAAATGAAAGCTAAAGAGATCGATGAGCGGGTAGCATCTTTATTGAATGATGTGCATTTACCTGGTTTACAAGCTTCTTCCATCCATAAACTATCAGGTGGTCAACAACAAAGGGTAGCACTCGCAAGAGCCTTAGCCAATGAACCTCAGGTTCTTTTGTTGGATGAGCCTTTTTCCGGACTCGATGAGCCTCTTAGAAGGGAGATGGGCCAGTTAGTACATAACTTACATGTTAAAAAAGGGCTGGTAACCATCTTAGTGACACATGACAAGCGAGAAGCGGTACAATTTGCTGATCGTATCGCTTTTCTGCATGAGGGTAATTTAGTGCAAGTGGATTATCCTAAAAATGTCTTTGATCATCCTAAAAATGAATATGTGGGTAATTTCTTTGGAGTGTTGAACCGTTTAAAAGTTATTGAAGAAAGTAGAAAAGACTGGTTAGAGATGGATTTTAATGTTAAATTAAAAGACTATATTGGCAAAGAAATTTTTGTCAGACCAATTCGTGTGGAAGTTAAGACAGAACGTTTATTTTCCTCTTCCAGTCTCATTTTCCCTGCTAAACTAACCCATTTTTTTGAATACCCAGAGTATGTAGATTTAAAATTTCAATTAATCAATTCAAGTGAACAATGGAGTGTCAATGTCTTGCACCAGTCATTAAAAGATTATAAAGTAGGCGAAAAATATTGGCTTTATGTTAATCATGCAGATATTATTAGTTTTGAATGATAGATTTAAATAGAAAAAGCCCAATTATAAGTTGGGCTTTTTGCTTACAATCGTTTATGAAGCTTTTTCCATAATTGGAATTTTTTTATTTTCTTTTGTACCATCTAGAGAATTCTTGACATTAGTATAGCCCTTTTCGGTTAAGAAGTTAGCTATTTGAGCGGATTTATTACCAGAATAACAGAAAGTAATAATTTCAACTTCTTTGTCTTCAGGTAATTGTTCTAAAACAGTTTCTGGCTTATCAACTGAAGCATGAATGGCTCCTTCTACACTTGCTTTTTCAAAGTCTTTAAGATCACGTGCATCAATGAAAATGGTTTCGCCTGCTTCGGCTGCTTCAATGAAGGTATCTGGCAAGATAGATTCATAAGTCACTAAAGTATATTCAAAGTCTTTAACCCCTACAGCATCTTTAACATCTTCAAAGCCATTATCGATTAAAAGATTAGCAGCTTCTGCAGACTTATTACCTGTGTTGCAATAAACAATAATTGGCATCTTTTGGTAGTCTTCTAATCGTTCTAATTGTTCTTCTAATTGATCTAAAGGGATATTAATGGCATGTGAAAGATGTCCTTCTGCATAGTCTTCTTCAGGTCGGACATCAATTACCAAATATTTTTCCTTTTTCTTTTTATCTAGTTGGATTTTTTCAAGTTCTTCGCCTGTCATTATCTCAGCTTGGGCGTAAACGTTCGAAAGACCCAAAGCAAAAACTGCTACAAAAGAGACAATAAGTTTTAAAGATTTTAAAAGTGTTTTTTGCATTATACCCACTCCTTTATTTTGATGTCTTTATTTTATTAAAATGGTCATCTAATCACAAATAGACTTATTAAATAAATACGGGCTATTTATTAGTAATATCAATAAAACATTCATTCAAAAAAAGTAGCTGTATGCTATAATGAGCAAGGTTATAAGAGGAGGTCCAAAATGTTAAGTAAAATATATTGGGCGATTGAAATATTAATAGTCACAGGTGGTTTTTTTGTGAATGAATATGCTAGTAAGCGGATAGGACTCTATCGCCATGTGTATTATCGAGAATTTCAATTTAATCAGTTTTGGTTTGCTGAAAACTATCATTGGATTTGGTATGTTGTAGCTATTTTCATTATTTTAATTGCTATTATTGCTCTATTTAAAACTAAAAGCTGGATTCAATTTTGTTATCAATTTTCTTGGAAAACACATTGGGCGATACTGTTGATCGTTTCTCTGTCTGAACTAATTATTATGAGCTTTTTTACAGATAAAAGTCTTTTAATTATGTATCCGTATTTCCTAGTAGGATTACCACTTTTAGGAGTTGGAAATTTGATAGGTTGTTTATTAATTTTTTTATTCCATCCTCAGACTAAAGAATGCGAAATTAAGATAGGAGCCATATAATGTCGACTGCAATTATTTATTTTGTCAAATTACCTTTAATTGGATATAACAAAACTAGATTACAAGGGTTTTTACCTAAGGAAGATATTCACCATCTATCGATTCACCTTTTACAACAAACTTACAAAGAAATTTGTAAGGTGGATGCAGACATCTTTCTTTTTGTAGCACCTGCTGATCAAAAATTAGCCATTCAAAAATACTTAGCTATTGATAGTGATAAGATATTCGGCCAGCTTGAAACAGCTCATTTAGGAGAACGAATGTCGCGAGCCATGCAGCAAATTTTTAACCGTGGCTATGATAAAGTTCTTTTATTAGGCTGTGATCTAGTTGACATCAAGCAATCTTTGGTTGAGCAAATGATTGACATGCTAGACACTGAAGATGTTGTTTTAGCTCCTACCTTAGATGGAGGTTATGGCATTATAGCCAGCCGTTTGTTCTCTAAGTCTCTTTTTGATTTAGAGAATTATTCACACGATGAAGTATGCCAAAGGACGATCAATAAAGTTTCTGCAGCAAAACTTTCCTATGCGTTGACAGAAACCATTCGTGACCTAGACACGCGGGAAGATGTGGTGCGTTATCTATCAGGAGATCCAGATGCAGTTTATTTTAATCAGGGGGAATATAATGCCAACTTTCTAATTGATAAGGGCAGAAAGATTTTTAGGATTGCTTTAGGTTCGCAAATGAATTTAGACAATCAAATTGAATATGAATACTTGGCACTGAAGGGTTTGGCTTCTTCAGGGGTTGTGCCGAAGGTATATCAATGCCAGCCTCATACTAAGTTGTTAGGTAAGGGTTATTTAATTGAAGAATACCTCCCCGGTCATCCCTTAGACTATCAAAAGGACTTATCCAAAGCTGCTAATATTTTGGCTAGAATCCATAGTGTAGATAGCCAGACCATTCCTCATCTTATTAAGGCTAATAATCCCTTCCAACTGATGTATCAGGAATTTGTTGACATGTATAGTCATTATCAAAAATGGAAGGGCAGAGATCTTGAGGTTATTGATCTAATCGATGCATTGATGGCAGGTCTGAAAAAATATTCGTTCAATAATAAATTAAGCAATCCTTGTGTTATTAATACAGAACTTAATTCACACAATTTTTTGATTAATTCTAAAGGTGATTCCTATTTAATTGACTGGGAGAAGCCTTTGGTTGGTGAGAGGGAACAAGATATCGCTCATTTTATAGCTCCCACAACCACATTATGGAAAACAGACCACTTACTTTCATATGAGCAAATCTCCGCTTTCATTAAAGAGTATGATAAGTCCTCCCAGGTGAAAATTAATAAAGATAAGCTTAAACAATATCTTCATTTTACTTGTTTAAGAGGAGTCACTTGGTGTTCGATGGCTTATGTTCAATATTTAGAAGCACAAAAAGTTAAGTCAAATGACCACTCTTTTGAAACCATCTCCCGCTTTATTAGCCCTGTTTTCTTACAAGAAATTAAAGCTTATATTGAAAAGTTGGAGGATATTACCTTATGAATTATTTGATCAGTGTGATTATTCCAGTTTATAACGAAAGAAAAATATTACCTCAAACTTTAAAGCATCTACAGCATTTAAAGGACGAAGAAATTGAAATTCTGTTTGTAGATGGTGGTAGTGAAGATGGAACTCAAGAGTTTATTAGCGAAAATCAATATAAAGTCCTGAATGGTCCAAAGGGTCGTGGTAGTCAATTAGCTGTAGGGGCTAAAAAGGCCAAAGGAGACTATCTTTTATTCTTACATGCAGATAGCTACTTTAAACGTTCTCCTAAAAAGGTCATCCTGAGTAGTCTGCTGAAAGGAAAGATTGGAGCTTTTCCATTAGACTTTCAAACAGATAATTTATGGCTAAGAGCGATTGCTTATGGATCAAATTGGCGACTTAAACATCGACAGATAGCTTTCGGTGATCAAGGGATTTTTATGACAAAAGATTACTATTGGGAACTAGGAGGTTTTCATGCTTTATCTTTAATGGAAGACTATGATTTATTTTTACGAAACAAGGCTAAGGGTGAAGAATTAGTTGTAGCAGATCAGTTCATTTATACCTCGGACCGTCGTTTTAAAGAAAAAGGTGTCTTTAGAACACTTCTTAAGATGCAATATTGCCAGTATCTATTTCGTAAGGGTTACTCAATGAAAGCAATCACTCAAGTCTATTATTCGTAGAAGGGGATTCGAATGAAAAAGAGAAGTATTAAAGAAAATATCATTGCAGCCATAGCCAAAAGAATGGTGGTTACCATCGATGAAGCCCCCTCTAATGTTGAATTAACTAAGCCTCTTTCAGAGTGTAGGGTAGCATTTATCACAACAGCAGGAACCCATTTGAAAAGCGATGCCCCTTTTAATATTAAGGGAGATCATACTTTCCGAATGATTCCTGGGGATAGTCGGGTGGAAAATATTATGATTACTCATGATCATTATGATCATGGACCGGCAGATGAAGATTTAAACTGTGTCTTTCCCATACAGATGCTTCAAGAGATGGCAACAAAGGGCAAAATCGGCTCTGTTGCACCGCGCCATTATGGCCTAATGGGTTATATACCAAAAGTAAATTTACTAATTGATGAAACAGCACCTGCGATTGCCCGTCAGTTAGTTGAAGATCAAGTAGATTTGGTACTCCTTTCTCCTGGCTGATATATTTGCCATCAGTCCGTTGGGCTAATCCAAAGAGAAGTAGAAAAGCAAGGGATCCGTACCGCTTCAATTATGCACTTACCTAAAGTGGCAGCCAAATCGAGACCACCTAGAATGTTTACCATTGATTTTCCTTTAGGTTTAACTTTTGGAGAGGCGAATGATTCTATTAAGCATTGGCAAGTTATGGATCAATTCTTAGATTTTGCTGTATCAGGTGGGGCAGAGGAGATAAGACCTTTTAAAAAAGCTTAATTATTCAATCACATAATGCGAATAGCGGCTTACTTTCAAATAATTAATTTATTTATACTAGCGTGATTACTTTTAGTTGAATGACTCCAATGGCATGATAATCTTTGTGAGAAAGGAGCTTAAAAATATGGACTATCTATTATTATTTATCGAGGGATTAATGACTTTTGTCTCTCCTTGCTTACTGCCAATGCTTCCACTTTATATTGCATTCTTTGCAGGCAGTGAAGGGGAGAGCTCTACTAAACAAACCCTCATTAAAGCAATTTTATTTATGTTAGGATTTTCTACGATATTTATCTTATTAAGTCTTTTTGTGTCCACTGTAGGATCCTTTTTTATGATGCACCGACAAGTCGTTAACTTTATCGCAGGAAGCATTATGATTATTATGGGTGTCGATTATCTTAATGGTCAAAAGCTAATGACTAAGTTAAGGCCTCATTCGCGAGGTTCCTATGTGGCCAATCCTTATTTATTTGGTCTAGTCTTTGCCATTTCTTGGTCGCCATGTGTTGGAACATTTTTGGCTTCTGCATTAACTTATATAGCCAGTGTCGCTACTAGCTGGACTTCATTTTTGCTTATAATTAGCTATTGTTTAGGTTTAGGTATTCCTTTCATTCTGTCTGCATTATTGGTAGATGAAAGTAAAAAAGTCCTTACATTTATCAAGGAACATTATCACTTAGTCAATCTATCTTCAGGCTGGTTTTTAATCCTTTTCGGTTTATTAACAATATCAGGCATCTTAGAAACGCTTTTACTACAACTAGTCTAGGAGGAATACAATGAAAAAGTTATTAACGTATGGTTTGCTTTTAATCGCTATTATAGGTCTGGGGGGCTTTATTTATAACAAAGTTCAAGATCAAAGTTTATCTATCGATAAAAAAGAAACAATTCAGGAAACTGTCAATGAGATCGATTTAACATTTAACAAAACAAGCGAAGGGGCTATTGAAGGAAAAGAAGTATCTCTTCAAACTTCAAGGGAAGAAAGTAGTCAGCTTAATAGCACAAATGAAGAAAAACAAGATCGATATGGTCATCTTAATGTAGATAGTGTAAGGATTAAAGATCAAGTAGATAAATCAATGACTTTATCTGAAAATTTTGGTCGACCTATGGTTGTTAATGTTTGGGCAACTTGGTGTCCACCATGCAAAAAAGAAATGCCTTATTTTCAAACGGCTTGGGAAGATTACCAAGAGGATATTGATTTTTATATGATCAATGCCACTAATTCGCAACCTGGCGAAACTAAAGAAGCAGTGATTGAATATTTAGAAGACCTTAATTTGACTCTTCCTGTATTCTATGATGTTAACTTTTCAACCATGATGTCCCTACAAGCTACCTTTTTGCCCGCTACTATTTTTATAAATGAAGAAGGAGAGGTAGTATACCATCATATTGGCCTAATCAATGAAAAGCAATTACTAGAGCAAATCGAGGAATTGTTATAAAAATGTAAAATTTTGATGGTGGTGGAGTTTAATATTTAGGAGGTTCTTATGAAAAAAAACAAATTGGCAGTGATTGTTGTACTTGTATTATCACTTTTATCTTATCTCTTTATTCCCTCGGTGCAGTCATTTATTAACGAGTCTATTTCAGCCATGAAAGCAGTTAATTTAGAAGAGACAATTGTTTATATTCGTTCTTACGGAAATGTTGCTGCTGGTGTTTCCTTTTTCTTGATGATTTTGCAATCGATTCTTTCACCCATTCCTGCTTTCTTAATCACTCTATCTAATGCTGCCATTTTTGGATGGTTTTGGGGAGCGGTATTGTCTTGGACATCTTCAATGGCTGGAGCGACCTTATGCTTTTACATTGCTAAAATTTTGGGACGCGACGCAGTTGCCAAGATTACCAGTAAAACAGCCTTAAAATCTTTAGATGTGTTTTTTGAAAAATATGGAAAGTACACCATTGTAGTTTGCCGTTTATTACCATTTGTTAGTTTTGACCTAGTCTCTTATGCAGCTGGTTTAACTTCTATGAAATTCTGGCCATTCTTTTTAGCAACCGGAATCGGTCAATTACCGGCTACTCTTGTTTATTCTTATATTGGACAAAACTTCGGTGGTGGCGGTAAACAATTATTTATTGGATTAATGTCACTATTTGCTGTAACAATTGTCATTTATATTGTTAAATCGATTTATAATGAACGCCATGCAAAAAAAGCAGCTAAGTAAATGGTTTAAGGTTTGCTTAGTGATTGCTTTAGTAGCTTTAACTATCTGGCTGACCTTAAATTTTTCAACCGAGCGTGTACGAGAAATAATCTTACAATCAGGGTCTTCTGCAAAATGGATTTATGTATTACTTTGGGTTTTCTTACCGATGGGGTTTTTTCCTGTTCCTTTCCTAGCTTTTGCTGGAGGTATGGGATTTGGATTATGGTTAGGCTCCATCTTGACTTTTATAGGTGCGGCTTTGAATCTAACTTTCATGTTTTTAATTTCGCGCTATTTATTTAGGCAACCGGCACAAAAATTTTTATTTAAAAGATATCCTAGTTCCAAAGGGATATTGACCACCGATAACCAACATTTAAAGTTAGTTCTTGCATTGGCTCGAATTATGCCTGTAATTCCCTATAATGTTGAAAACTATGCTTTTGGCTTAACGGATATCTCATTCTGGGACTATCTTTGGATTTCTCTCATATGCATTTTGCCGGGGACATTTATTTTTGTAAATGTTGGCGATAAGGCTTTAGAACCTAGTGATGCCTCTTTTTCACTATCAATAATATTAGTGGCTTTACTAGTATTCGGCACAGCCTTTTTAGGGAAATTTATTAAGAAGAAAAATCCAGAAGTAGCCCAAAAGCTTGAAGTAGATGAGGAGGAATAAGGGATAATGAAAGTTTTAATTGATTTTGATAATACTTTTTTCACACCCAATCGCGACATTGATGATGGTTTGGCGCTGATGTATTTATTAGGGAGTCCAGAAGTCGCTATAGTGGGTATCACTTCGACATTTGGGAATTCGACCATTGAGCAAGTAGACCAATCGACCCGTCAATTAATAAGCAAACTTGGCCTTCATTCAATTCCTTATGCAAAAGGTGCAAGTGAAACAGCTGATTATTTAACACCAGCAAGCCAGCTATTGGTAGATTTGGCTAATAAATATAAAGATGAGTTAATCATTATTGCAGTCGGTTCAATGACCAACTTGCAAGGGGCCTATCTAAGAGACAGTAATTTCTTCAAAAAAGTTAAACAACTTGTCTTAATGGGTGGGATTACTCAGCCGTTGATCTTTGACAAGCAAGAAATGCGAGAAATGAACTTTTCCATTGATCCGCAGGCTGCTTTTACCGTTTTAACTAAGGGAAGAAATGTTTCTATTTTAACAGCTAATCACTGTTTAGATCTTTTATTTACTCGATCAGAATATGAAGAAGCTTTTTCTAACCAACAATCGGCCATTGCTCATTTAATTCAAAACTATGCAGAACCTTGGTTTGTCGATAATGAAGATGAGTATGGTATTAAAGGCTTTTATAATTGGGATTCATTAGCAGCGGTCTATTTAGTAAATCCTGAATTATTTGAGGATCAATGGACTTCTTTTAATGTTTCTGTTAATAGTCTCTCAATGGGTTCTTTAATAGCGGAAGATTTTGATTTCAGTCCTTACTCAAGCTCTAGACCTTTAAAAAAAGCTTTAATTAATACCCCTGTTGTTAAAAAGGCAGATCAAATACGAAAGAATTTATTTCAGCGCTGGCTAAATGTTAAATTGGAAGATTAAATAGCAAAGGAGGTTTTTGGATGTTCAAATGGCATAATTTACTAATAGCAATTTGCTCAGGGTTTATTTTTGCTCTTCTAGCAAGCGCTTTAATGTCATATTGGGTATGGTTAGAAATGCGAGTGCATACTTGGGTTTTGTGTTGGATAGTTTTTGTTCTATTTATCATGGTAAGTTTTTTGTTCAAGATAAAACCAATAACTTACTTCCTAGGACTTATTAGTGTCGTTACTTTAATGCTTGTTAAATCACCTAATATTTTTTATTATAATGTTCGCGATATGTTTTTTTTAGATATGAAGATAGGTCAAATTAAAATGATTACTTTAATTTTGATGATAGTCATGACTCTTTTAATGATTTACTTTTGGTTGAAAGATCGAAAGCTAAAAAGTCAGCAAGTTTAATTTTGAAAGGATGAATAATATGAACAAAATGATTAAAAAATTAATGACACTTGTCTTTGCCTTCGTTACCGTTTTATCTTTATCTGTCCCAACACTTGCAGAGGAAGATGCTCCTGCAAATTTACCGACAGAGGAAAACCCGATGGTGGTCGATAAGGAAGCAGGCACCATTTCGATATATGCTTACGTAAATGGAAAATACTTAGAAACATCTACCCGTCATGCCGTGGTCTTCGATGATGGTAATTTTGGTGGAAAATCGGTATTCGGAACAACTGCTAATCAAAATAAATTCTATGAAGCTTTAATAGAAATCGGGGCAGAACCAGGCGATAATATGACGGCTGAAAATGCGGAAGAAACGCATGTTGCAGGGGATTTAATGGATATTAAAGTAACTTGGGAAGGTGCTGAAAAAGAATACAACCTAAGTGAAACAATTATTGATTCTAATGGCAATGACTTTGAATTCCGCTTTGGTGGAAATAAAGGGCGTGCCCATGATAAACATACAGGTTGTATCACTTGTTTAGATTCATGCCCAGTCGGACTTATTTCAAATGCTACTTATACCTACGGGGCCGTTGAAAAAAGAGGGGAAGTAGCGTTTTCAGGAAATGGTGAGATTTTACCAGAAGAAGGGACTCCGGTAATCATTACTTATTCAATCCACAAAGAGGATAGTAAAGATAAGAAAGTTGAATCAAACGAAAAAGCTGAAGCAGAATAATAATTCATTGGAGGTCTGTATCTAAAAGATACAGGCCTTTTGCTTAAAGAATGTTGCTTAATAGACTCATAAAAGCACTTGCGTTTTCCTTTAAATATTGTTAATATTATAAGAGTCTTCTTTAAAGATTTTAATTGGGAGCGGATGGGTTCTGGTGTGCCCTCTGGTCTTCAAAACCAGTATGAGGCGTTAAGAGCGTCTTGGGTGAGTTCGATTCTCACACGTTCCCGCCAGGAAACTAAACTAGCCTAGTTAATCACAGTTTAACTGTGATTAACTAGGCTATTATTTTTGCTTTTAATTGATTTGTATTATTTCGATAATTGCTCTTGTCTAACCCAACATCTTGTGTTAATCTAGCTTTAAGACACAATATATAGACAAAATGTAAATAATTCTGGGGAAGCAGGTTAGAATCCTACACAGTCCCTATGCTACTGTATTTGAGCTCGCTCATAAGTCAGATCGCCAGGTTATTTATTACACTTATCACTTCTCAGGGTTTAGTGATCTTTGGAAATATTCTTTAGTAGTGAGTATAGGTACACCTATGCTTTGCTTTCTTTTGATTTTACCATCGGCTTTCCTGGGAAGGGAAAGCCGTTTTTTGTCGAGGAGGAGCATTTTATGAAAAAAATCACATTATATAGTAAAACGGGTTGCGGACAGTGCGTTTTCTTAAAAAGATATTTAGATAGCAAAGGTCTTAACTATTTAGAAAAAAATGTCGAAGACGAAAGTTACTTAGAAGAAGTAAGAGAACTCAATTGTCAGAGTTTGCCAGTTGTTCTCATCGGGCAATCAGCTCCTGTTGTTGGTTTCCAACCGGATGTAATTGAGAGGCTAATCAGTCAATGTTAGCGATTGTCTTTATTAGCTTAACAGGTCAAACCCGTCGTTTTGTTGAAAAACTATCAGCTGATTACCAATTAGAATTGGACGATCTTACATGTGACATGATAGTCAATCAGCCCTATTTATTGATTGTTCCCACTTATCAAGAAGTGGTAAGAGACTTAGTGGATGATTTTTTTGAAAATGAAGTTAATCGACAAAATTGTCGCGGAGTAGTAGGTGGTGGTAATTTGAATTTCGCCCAATTATTTTGTTTTACTGCTAAAGACATTAGTCGTGACTATCAAATTCCTTTAATTCATAAGTTTGAATTCCAAGGAAACGAGTCAGATGTTTCATATATTAAGGAGGTAATGCTGAATGACTGAGAGACAATCATTAAAGAAAAAAAGCTATTTCCAATGGAATAATCAATTGAATATACCGGAAGATGGAGCTATTCCTCTTTATAAAGATCAAAAGGCATTGGAAGCTTATTACCAAGAAGAAATTGAAGCCAATAGTCCAAAGTTTGCGTCTTTAGAGGATCGCTTAAATTATTTATTGGAGAATGATTACTTAGAAGAAGACCTCATCAATAAATATTTAGAAGCTGATGTAAATGATAAAGATCCTTATGCTTTTATCAAGAAACTATATGACTTCTTACAAGCTAAGAATTTTAACTTTAAATCTTTTATGGCTGCTTACAAGTTTTTCAATCAATATGCTTTAAAATCAAATGATGGTCGTCAATATCTGGAAGGGTTCATAGATCGAGTGGCTATGAATGCCTTGTATTTAGCAGATGGAGACCGACAATTGGCTATGGCTATTGCTGAAGAATTAATTTCGCAACGCTATCAACCCGCTACACCTACTTTCTTAAATGCAGGTAAAAAGCGTCGAGGTGAAATGGTGTCATGCTTCTTGTTAGATGTTGATGATTCCATGCTGTCGATTGGTCGAGCCATTAACTCAGCTTTGCAACTTTCAAGAAAAGGAGGCGGAGTTGGCGTTAATTTGTCTAATATTCGAGCAGCGGGCGACCCTATTAAAGCGATTGAAAATGCTTCTTCAGGTGTCGTTCCTGTCATGAAATTGTTAGAAGACTCGTTTTCTTATTCCAATCAGTTAGGGCAGAGGAATGGGGCAGGTGTAGTTTACCTAAATGTTTTCCATCCAGATATCTTAGCTTTCTTATCGTGTAAAAAAGAAAATGCCGATGAAAAAATCCGTGTCAAAACTCTCTCTCTAGGAATTGTAGTGCCTGATAAATTTTATGAGTTGGTAAAAAACAATCAACCAATGTATCTTTTTAGCCCTTATGACATCGAAAAAGAGTACGGTCTCCCTTTTTCATACTTTGATATAAGTGAGAATTATCAAGCTTTAGTAGATAATCCAAGAATCCGTAAAAAGAAAATTCAAGCGCGTGAGTTAGAAACAGAAATTTCTAAATTACAGCAAGAATCCGGCTATCCCTACATCATTAATATCGATACAGTTAATCGAGCGAATCCAGTCCATGGAAAAATCATTATGTCCAACCTCTGTTCAGAGATTTTTCAAGTTCAAGAACCTTCACTCTTAAACGATGATTTATCTTATCAAAGATTAGGTAGCGATATTTCCTGTAACTTAGCTTCCACTAACATGGAAAAAATGTTGACCAGTCCTGATTTTGGTAAGTCAGTAGAAGTGGCTGTGCGAGCTTTAACCACCGTTTCTGATAAAACTAAAATTGCTGAAGTGCCAACGGTTCAAAATGGTAATGATCTTTATCATACTATTGGCTTAGGAGCGATGGGCTTTCACACTCTCTTAGCAAAAAATAAAATCACTTATGGGTCTAAAGCATCTATCGAAATTATTGAAGCGTATTTTATGGCTCTCAACTACTATAGCTTGCTTGCATCTAATAAATTAGCAAAAGAAAAAGGGCAGACATTCCACAAGTTTGAGCAATCAAAATATGCAGACGGGTCTTATTTTGCTCCTTATATTGAGGAAGCTTTTAAATTTGAAGAAATGGCAGCGGCTGAACTTTTCAAAGCTGTAAAATTACCCACTCCTAAAGATTGGCAAGATCTAGCAGCTAAGGTTAAAGTAGATGGTCTTTATCATCGTAATCGTTTAGCCGTTGCACCGAATGGGTCAATCTCTTACCTTAATGAAACTTCTGCTTCCTTACACCCGATTACTCATCGAATGGAATTAAGGCAAGAACAGAAAAATGGGGCCATTTATTATCCAGCTCCAGGACTTTCAAATGAAACGCTGCCCTATTATCAAACAGCTTACGAGATGGATCAAAGAAAAATTATAGATGTTTATGCCGCCGCTCAAAAGCATATTGACCAGGGAATGTCTTTGACTTTATTTATGCTATCAGAGATTCCAGCAGGTCTTTATGAGTGGAAAAAAGCAGGGCTTAATCAAATGACTACACGTGATTTGAATATTTTACGTCACTATGCCTTCTCTAAAGGGATTAAGTCACTTTACTATGTCCGAACACATAGTCTGGATGGTGAGATTGTTGGAGCTAATCAATGTGAGTCATGTATGATTTAGGAGGAAATTATGACCAATTATTTACATTATCAAGCTATTGATTGGAATCGTATTGAAGACATAGTAGATAAAATGACTTGGGAAAAATTAACTTCTCAGTTCTGGCTAGATACGCGTATTCCAGTTTCAAACGATTTGAAAGATTGGCGTTCACTGACTGAGGTTGAAAAAGATGTGGTCAATAAAGCTTTTGTGGGATTGACTCTTTTAGATACTTTGCAATCAGAAGAAGGCGCAAATGTCATGCGAAATGATATTCGCTCCCCTCACGAAGAGGCAGTGCTGAATAATATTTTATTTATGGAATCAGTCCATGCCAAATCTTATTCGACTATTTTTATTTCTTTAAACGATTCAGCTACCATTGATGAAATCTTCGAGTGGGGGAATAATCATCCCTCCTTGCAGTACAAGGCTAAAGTAATTGAAGATGTTTATCTTTTACCTTCTGGAAAAGAGAGTAAAGAACAAATAATTAACGGCCTCAAGAAAAAAATAGCCAGTGTTTTTCTAGAATCCTTTCTCTTTTATAGTGGTTTTTATACCCCTTTGTACTATTTAGGAAATAATAAACTAGCCAATGTGGCTGAAATTATCAAGCTAATTATTCGTGATGAGTCGGTTCATGGAACCTATCTAGGCTACAAATTTCAATTAGGTTATCAAGAATTAAGTGATCAAGAACAAGCTCAACTTAAAGAATGGGCCTATAATTTAGTGTTTGATCTCTATATGAATGAAACCCAATATACTCAGGAGGTATATACAGAGATTGGTTGGGTAGAAGAAGTAGATTGCTTTGTTAAATATAATGCCAATAAGGCATTACAAAATCTAGGCTTTGAAGCAGTATTTGATGGAGCGAGTGCGCAAGATATTAATCCAATAGTCTATAACGGTCTGTCGACAGAAACAACTAATCATGATTTTTTCTCTCAAGTAGGTTCCGGTTATTTAATGGGCCGAGTAGAAGCAATGGAGGACGAAGATTACCAGTATTTATAAAGGAGTGACGATAAGACAATGGTTCAAACTGCAACATTAAAACAAGAACAATCGAGTAAAGTTAGAATTAAAATAAATAAAAGAGACGGCAGTATTGAAAAATTTATTAGGGGGAAACTAAAAGCCTCACTAAAAAAAGCGTTAGATACCAAAGACCATGTTTTAATTGAAGGTATATGTAATGAAATAGAAAGACAAGTTGTTCACTTGATGAACAGTTCTGACATCAAGCAATCGGTTATTGAGCAATTAAACAAGCGAGGATTGGAAACAGCTGCAAATAAATATGTCGCTTTTGCTGAAACTAAATTAGCAGACTATCAATCGCAGATGCGGTTACAGGACCGTATGGATCAACTGATTAAACGCGATCCGACTTTAGTCAATGAAAATGCCAATAAGGATAGTCGTGTTTTTAACACCTTGAGAGACCTTACCTGTGGGGTTACGGCCAAAGCTATTGGCTTGAATATGCTGCCCGAGCAAGTAGCTAATGGACATTTGAAGGGGAACATACATTTTCATGATCTAGATTATTCGCCCTATAGTCCAATGACTAATTGCTGCTTGATTGATATTGAGACTATGCTGAAGCACGGTTTTCATATAGGGAATGCAGAAGTGGAAAGTCCGCGATCTATCAATACAGCTACAGCACAAATTGCTCAAATTATTGCCAATGTTTCTTCTTGTCAATACGGGGGCTGCTCGATTGATCGAATTGATGAGGTGCTGGCTCCTTATGCGGATTTAAATTTTAAGAAGAATCTTAGCTTAGCTAAAGAATTGACGGATGATCCTCAACAGGCTGAGAATTTTGCTAAGAATAAAACGCAAAAAGATATATATGATGCCATGCAGAGTTTGGAGTATGAAATCAATACACTTTATTCATCAAATGGTCAAACACCATTTACTACACTTGGATTTGGTTTAGGAACATCTTGGTATGCACGCGAAATTCAAAAAGCTATATTGAAAATTCGTTTGAATGGTTTAGGTAAAGAACACCGTACAGCTATTTTTCCTAAATTAGTTTTCAGCTTACGCAAGGGAACTAATCTTTTAATGAAAGATCCCAATTATGACATTAAACAATTAGCCCTCAAGTGCGCTTGTAATCGGATGTATCCAGATGTTCTAATGTATGATAAGATCAAGGAACTAACTGGAAGCTTTAAAGTGCCAATGGGATGCCGATCATTTCTTCAAGGTTGGCAAGATGAAAAAGGAAAAGAAGTAAATAGTGGACGAATGAATTTAGGGGTAGTCACCTTAAATCTTCCCCGTATCGCTATGGAGTCGGATCATTCCTTCGATAATTTTTGGGAATTGTTGCATGATCGCCTGGAAGTTGTCGGTCGAGCTCTTGTGTATCGAGCAGAGCGAGTCAAACAAGCTAAGACGGAGAATGCTCCAATTCTATACCGTGAAGGAGCTTTTGGTCATTATCTGAAAGCTGATGAGAATGTTGACCAATTATTTAAAAATAAGCGCGCCACCATATCTTTAGGTTATATCGGTCTGTATGAGATTACGGCTTATTTCTTTGGTTCTAATTGGGAGCAGAATGACGCGGCTAAAACTTTTTCATTGAAAGTAATCCAAGAACTTAAAAAGAAGGCCGATCAATTAGCTCAGCAATACGATTATCATTTCTCTGTTTATTCGACTCCGAGTGAGTCCTTGACGGATCGCTTCTGCCGTTTAGATCGAGCTAAATTTGGTGCTATTAAGGATTTGACAGACAAGGATTATTACACTAATTCTTTTCATTATGATGTGCGTAAAAGTCCAAATCCTTTTGAAAAAATTGATTTCGAAAAGGACTATGCTCCATATACTTCAGGAGGTTTTATTCATTATTGTGAATATCCCAATTTACGTCAAAATCCTAAGGCCTTAGAAGCAGTTTGGGATTATGCCTATGACAAAATTGGGTATTTAGGGACCAACACCCCTATCGATCATTGCTATGAATGTGGCTTCCAAGGAGAATTTAATCCTACAGAAAAAGGTTTTGCTTGTCCGCAATGTGACAATCGTAATCCTGAAACTTGTGATGTAGTGAAGAGAACCTGTGGTTACCTCGGTAATCCGAATATAAGACCGATGGTCAAAGGACGTCATAAGGAGATTCAATCCCGTCAAAAACATTTAACCGAAAGAATGTGTGACCAGTGATTGATAATTTCAAAAATCCTAAACCAAAAGAATGGCTAGCCCAAGATTATTGTTTAGGAAAGATAGCAGACTATAAACCTTTTAATTTTGTGGATGGGGAAGGAGTACGTAATAGTCTTTATGTCAGCGGCTGCCTCTTTAATTGTAAGGGTTGTTTTAATCGTCGGGTCCAAAACTTCAATTATGGTGTGCCTTATACTAAAGAACTTGAAAATCAGATTATTGAAGATTTAGCCCATGATTATGTTCAAGGTTTAACCTTATTGGGTGGCGAACCCTTTCTTTCTACACCAATTCTAATTCCCTTAGTCAAAAAAGTGCGATCTATTTATGGAGACCGTAAAGACATTTGGTCTTGGTCGGGTTATTATTGGGAAGAGCTATTAAAAGATTCCTCTGATAAACTAGAACTCTTGTCATTAGTGGATGTGCTTGTCGACGGTCGCTTTGATAATGACAAAAAAGACCTCAGTTTGCAATTTAGAGGAAGTAGTAATCAAAGGATTATTGATGTTCAACAATCTTTACGGCAAGGGCAAGTGTCCTTATGGCACCAAGGTTCTTATCATTAAAAACTGTTATTATAATTTATTAAACAATTAAGAGGCTGGACCAAAAGCCTTAAAAACAGTGGCGAATCATCAAATATGAGATTCGCCACTGTTTTTGTGGTTTAAAGAATAAAAATAGTGACCAGCAAGCATTAAAGGGGTGGGAAGTTCGTAAATAATGAACTGATTGGGTGAGTTTTATAGCCATTAAGAAGAGACCCAGGTTATTTATTGTCTTTTTTCTCCTCCAAGCTGTTCGCATACTAGAATTACACCCTTCTTGCGATCGAATACTCTCTCAACAACAATCTTAGGTTGAGCATAAGCGCAAGGAATACTTATCAGCACCGGCGCATACAGCTTTGTGCCGTCAAGAAATAAAACTTTAACTTGGAAGAGATGATTGTCTTTTAAAGCGAAAGAACAAACTGATTAAAGACGCTTCACGATCCTTAGGAAGACCAAAGTCTAAATTAAGTAGAAGATTGTACTCAGTCAGCTTCTCATTTTCATACATAACAGAAGCTTTTTAAGAGTTAAAGATCGTCAGAACAAGTAATTGATCTCAATGATAAAAGGTGGCTTACCAGTAGGTATTTTTGGAATGGGTGAACCATTAATTTATGCAATAAGATGACCTTTAGGATGACCATTTATTCTAACGTGTATCGGTGGTGAAGGTGCAGTAATTGGCGCACTGGCTAATACTGGTGAGACAGCCATCGGGTCAAGTAGTGGGACTTTAATACCATTAAGTGCAGATGTTCATTCTTTACCAGCCGTTTTAGCCGCAATAAAAAGCATCAAAAACTTTACTACAAGCTAAATCGACGATTGTTTCACCTAATTGAGGTTTAGCTTTCTCATGAGGATTGGCGAAACCTAACCTTATATTTGATTCCTCCGGTGCAAAAGCTATATTTTCAACAGATTATCCAATAGTCCGTCTTAATTTATTATTATCTAGCTGTGTTTTTATTTTTCTATAACAATCTCATGATAAAAGTCAGCGACTGACTTTTTGATACGATTAGCAAGCATTTTTAGTAGGTGCTTATTTGATATCGGACTAGCTCCTTTTAAATAAAGTCTTTTTCATTATAAATCTAAATAAATAAAAAATCACATCTTTTGTTTATAAGTGAAAAGATGAGGCCAACCCCTTTGCAAAATGTAAAATTTGTGATATTGTGAACCTATACACATAACTAACTATATGGAGGTTTAATTATGAACGCAATTTTAGGTAAATTTGTTGAAGATGGATTATTTAACGAGAAAGTAGCAAACGCAATTGAAGAGGCTTTTGCAGAAAAATCTTCAGTAATTATTGCTGGACACCGCTCAACTGGATCTCGCCCTTTGATGGCTAACATCATGCAATTAGCTAAGAAAACGCATGATTCTGTTCAAGTTCGTAAAGCTGAAGACTTAGAAAAAGAAGGCGACTACTATTTAATCTTTGGAGCGCCAGCTGATCAAGTTGAAGATTTAGTTGCAGCAGCATTGAAAAAAGGTAAAGCAATCGTTACATTAAAAGAACCTGAAACACCAATCTCTATCATGAAGGTTATGAAATCAGTTCTCAAAGAAACTGAAGGCTTTGATCATAAAGCTTTACAAGTTTCACTTCGTAAAGATGGTGTAGGAGCAGACGCAACACCTTTCACTGACCGTGTAGACTTATACTATGTTAATGAAAAAGGTCGTGTTAAATCTGAAAAAGTTGAGTTCTAATCAAAATTTTAACTTAGCAGCACAAGTCAGACTTGTGCTGCTTTTATTATGAAAACTAATAAATCCAAGTTTTTGATTACTGAAAACAATAATTAAAAAGGCTATAATAGGACTATCATAAAAGGAAGTGGGGAGATATAAATGATAGATAAAGAAAAAATGAATGAATTAGAAATATGTGGTGGATGAAACGCTAAAATTGGACCAGGCAGTTTGTCTGAAATTTTAGAAGGATTACCCAAGCAATTTGATGGTAATTTACTAGTAGGTTATGATTCTAGTGATGATGCAGCAGTTTACCAAGTTTCACCGGATGTTGCAGTTATTCAAACAACTGATTTCTTCCCTTCAATGGTCAAAGATCCATATGTTTTTGGTCAAATATCAGCAACCAATGCTTTATCGGATGTTTATTCAATGGGAGGAAAAGTGATTACGGCACTCAACATAGTAGCTTATCCTGATGACAGTCAACCGCTCGAAAATTTAGCTGAAATTCTACGTGGGGGAGCTGAAAAAGTCTTAGAAGCTGGAGGAGTTCTAGCGGGAGGACATACGATTCGTCAATCCACACCGCTATATGGTTTAGCAGTAGCAGGAGTTGTGCATCCTGATAAAATAATTACCAACAATGGTGCAAAAGCTGGCGATGCTATCATTGCGACTAAAAAATTGGGAGTAGGCATTGTAACCACTGCACATAACAAAGGATTAATTGATGAAAAGGCTTTTGATGAAGCAATAGAATTAATGACAACTTTGAATAAGTATGCAGCTGAAGTCATGTTGGATTATCAAGCTACCGCATGTACAGATATAACTGGCTTTGGCATTTTAGGTCATTTGATGGAGATGTGTGATGAGCAGTTGACGGCAGAAATATTTGCCGATAAAATACCAATTATTGAAGGTGCCTACCAAGCAGCTAAAGAACATTTAACCACTGGTGGTGCCAAACGTAACCGCGCTCATTATGCTAAGAATATTGATTTTCAAATTGAGGATTCAACCATGGAGGAAGTGCTATTTGATCCACAGACCTCAGGAGGCTTATTAATAACAGTTCCTGAAGATCAGCTAGAAGCAATTTTAGTGGCTTATAAAGAAAAATCCATTCAAGCCGCTCATATTGGTTATATGGTTGAAAAAAAAGACAAGGCAATTGTGGTAAAATAAGTGAAGTTTAGGAGGAAATAATTTGACTGATTACATTGTAGTTATTGCAAGTGACAAACTAGGAGAAGGTAATAATGATCTAGGTCGTACACTAATTAAATCGTTTATTAGTGTATTAGCTCAAGAAGAAGAACTACCAAAAGAAATTTTATTATACAATGGTGGAGTAACCTTAGCAGCAGAAGGTGCTGACACCGTCGAAGATTTACAAACGCTCCTTGACAAAGGGGTTGCAGTTAAAGCTTGTGGGACTTGTGTTTCGTTCTACGAATTAAAAGACAAGCTTGCGGTCGGTGAAGAAACCAATATGCGCTATATTCTTGAACAATTAAGATCTTATGACCGAGTTGTAAGACCCTAGTTAGTTGATAAGAAAGGAATTACTTAATGAAAAATGTCGTTTTAGGAACGGCAGGCCATATTGATCATGGAAAGACCACGCTCATCAAAGCCTTAACAGGTATCGAAACAGATACTTCTAAGGAAGAGAAGCAGCGTGGCCTTTCTATCAATTTAGGCTTTGCTTATATTGATTTAAATAATGGGGAACGAGTTGGTATAGTAGATGTTCCCGGACACGAAAAGTTCATCAAAAACATGTTAGCAGGTGCGGCCGGTATTGATCTAGTAATGCTAGTGATTGATGTGAACGAAGGCATAATGCCGCAAACTAAAGAACATGTTTCTGTCCTTAACTTGTTAGGTATTAAAGATTTCATCATTGTCTTAACAAAGGTAGCGGATGCAGATGAAGAGCTTAAACTACTAGTTTACGAAGATATTCGTGAACAATTTGAAGGAACGCCATTGGAAGACGCACCTATCGTTGAAACGGACGCTATTTCAGGTATTGGTATTGAAAAAGTAAAGGCCTTACTGGCTGAAAAGGTTGAGAAGATTCAACGGGATAACGAATCCTTACCGGCACGCTTAAATGTTGATCGCGCTTTTTCTGTTAAAGGATTTGGGACTGTCGTAACAGGCACTCTAATTGATGGTTCTATTCGAGTAGGTGACGATTTAACGATTTATCCATCTGGCATACCAACTCGGATCCGTACAATTCAAATTCACGAACAAGATCAAGAAGAGGCGCATGCTGGCAATCGGACCGCTATCAACTTAACCAAGGTCGACCTTGATCAAATTGGTCGTGGCGATGTCCTAAGTGCAGCGCCTTTAGAGTCTTCATATATGTTGGACACCAAGGTGCAATGTCTTAAAGATGCCAGCCAACCGATGGAACTTTGGGATAGAGTACATGTGCATATTGGAACGCGTGAAGTTATTGGTAGACTTGTACCCTTAGGCGTTGAAAAAGTTCAACCGGGACAGACAGCTTTTATGCAAATACGTTTAGAAGAACAAATTGCTGTAAAGAAAGGCGATCGTTTTATTTTAAGAAATTATTCACCTGTAATTACAATCGGAGGGGGCGAGGTTCTCGATCCTACCCCTAAGAAACATAAACGTTACAATCAAGATGTCATTGAGTCATTAGAAGTACTAGAATCAGGCACTATGTCAGATGTGTTATTGGATTTCTTATCCCATCGTTCTGCCGGCTTTACATCCATTAAAGAAATGGCTGACTATCTGAATGAAGAAATGCGTACAATTGAAGGATATGTGAAAGAGATGGTCGAAGCCGGCGACTTAATGAAATTTGGCCAGTTCTATATGGCCCGAGTTTCATTTGATGCCATTCAAAAAGAAATGGAAGAAACATTATCAGAATTTCACCAGGTGAATAATATGATTGCTGGTATGTCCTTAGAAGAATTCCGTTCACGCTTTAATAAAATTGCACCTAAGGAGCTGAATGCAATCATTCAAACCATAGTTGGTCAGGGCCACTTTGTAATTGAGGGCGATTTAATTCGCTTAGTTGACCACTCGATTGCTATTACGCCAGCTCAAGCGAAAGCAAGAAAAGCTATTGAAGCAAAATTAGCTGAAACCCCTTTCGCACCGCCACTTTTTGAAGAAGTGGTTGGTAAAGATAAAAACATGCGAGAAGTTTATAGGTTGATGCGTAAACAAAATGAATTTTACCGTTTGGATAAGCAAACTGAGATTCACGTTTCTTACTATAATGAAGCGCTCAAAAGGTTGAGAGATTTCCTTAAAGAACATGATACAATTGCCTTGGCAGATTTTAGAAACCTTTTAGGAACTAGTCGTAAATACACTCTCTTACTGTTAGAGGATTTCGATAAGCGTGGGATAACCATAAGAAATGAGGATGTACGTGTAATGAACCCTAAATATCTGCAAAAGATTGAGGAGGCTTTCATTTAATGAAACATTTATTATCATCACTACCAAAAGTTGATAGAGTTCTACAAGATGAACGTATTAGAAAATGGACCGAAAAATTAGATCCAGCTTATGTTAAAGAAAGTATTCAAAAACAAATTGACTTTATCAGGCAAGGTGTCTTAAGTGGGGAGATTACTGAGGCTAGTTCATTAGAGTTTGAAAGTGTGATAAAACATATTGAAGAAGCTTTAGCTAAAAGACTGAATCCCTCTCTTAAACCAGTAATTAATGCCACCGGAACAGTTTTACATACCAATTTAGGACGGGCGCCTTTATCTCAAACAGTTATTGATGCTCTTGTTGATTTAGGGCCCAATTACTCCAACTTAGAGTATGATTTAGAAGAGGGCAGACGTGGCTCTAGATACACTCACTTAAAAGATGTATTGAAACAAATAACAGGTGCAGAGGATGCGTTAGTAGTTAATAATAATGCTGCAGCAGTACTTTTAATGCTTTCAGCCCTAACAGAAGCTAAAGAAGTGGTTATATCTCGTGGTGAGTTGGTTGAAATTGGCGGCTCATTTAGGATACCTGATGTGATAACCCGTGGAGGAGCCCTGCTCCATGAAGTAGGATCTACTAACAAAACACACCTTAGTGATTATAAGGCTGCTATCAATGAAGAGACCGGAGCTTTGTTAAGAGTCCATACATCCAATTATCATTTAGTTGGCTTTACTGAAAAAGTGGATGATCAAGAACTAGTAGACTTGGCTCATGAACACAGTCTTCTTGCATTAAACGATTTAGGTTCAGGCCTATTTATGGATATGCAAACATTTGGTCTGCCTTATGAACCAACGGTTCAAGAAGCCATTCAAGCGGGATACGATGTAGTAACTTTCTCTGGCGATAAGTTACTAGGTGGGCCGCAAGCAGGGGTTATAGTTGGTAAAAAAGAATTGTTAGATAAGATGCGTGCCCACCCATTAACTCGTGCCTTACGAACTGACAAGCTAACGCTTGCAGCCTTGGAAGTGACCATGCGACAATATTTAAATCCTGAACTGGCCTTTAGCAAAATACCAGTCTTACAAATGATTAGCCAAGATCGTGAACAATTACTTAAAAAGGCTCAAAAATTCCAACAAGCCATTGGGGAATTAGCCGGTTCTTGGCAAGTAGATTTGATAGAAGGACAATCGCAAGTAGGGGGAGGATCATACCCTGGATCAACACTATCAACCATCTTGGTTCAAGTCGACCACCAAAAGTTGTCGGCAAGTCAAATTGAATCTTACCTAAGGAGTCAAGATAAGCCAGTTATAGCACGTGTTCAGCAAAATCATGTACAATTTGATGTTCGCACACTTTCTTTAGCAGACATGGAGCAAATCATTAGTTATTTAAAACAATTGTAAATAAAAGAATAAGGTTTAAGATTGAAGACCAAGAGGCGACAACATAAATTACGCCAACACCCAGTAAAAATCCGTCCCCGCTGTGGTAACAGTGTTAGGGACGGATTTTTGTCATGTATAATAAAAAGAAAACGGGTGATTTCCATGACGTCAGTCAATGCAGACAGTAAACATTTGAAGGGTTTTTGCCTGCAGTCTTAAAGTTTATGCTTTATCTTTTTCTTTAAATAAGAAGTTTATGCAATGATATTGTTTATCTATTAAACGTTCCCATGAGTATTGCATTATTAAATCATATATATGAGGATCGATGGCTTGTTGCGACTGTAATCGATTTATTTGTAAAATAATAGATTGACTTAAGTTTGCAATAAATTCTGGGATATCTTCTTGATGTGCTTTATCTTGGTCAACAATGCGTGGAAGCGGAACATATTCAATCCATTGAGATTGGTTAATCTCATCAGCTAAGAAATTCTTTAAAGGGGCTAATTCAGAAACTACTGTACGCAAACCACAAGCCATGGCTTCTAAACAAATAGTTGCTAAACCTTCATAATATGATGGCAGAATAAAAATATCAGATTTTTTCATCCAACTGGCTAATTCTAATTGAGGAAGTGCTGAAAGAAAGTGAATATCTTCTATTCCATAAGAAGAGACAATTGTTTTTAATTCTTTAATTTCACTAGGATCGCCGTTACCAATTAGTAACAGTTGGCTTTGAGGAAAAGATTTTTTGACTTTTTCAAAAGCTAGAACTAATTCAAAGACACCCTTAGAACGAGTGATTTTACCAGCATAGATTAAATTTATTGAAGACTGCTTAGACTTTCGTGAACCTTCTAGATTAAAAATGGCAGAATTAAAACCATTGCCGGTAACTATAATTTTTTCAGCATCAATTTGAAACTCCTCGATTAAATTGTCACGATCATCTTGAGTTAAAGAAAAAATCAAAGCCAGCCGGTTCATATTACCCAAATAGCGTGTTTTTAAATGAGGGTGGCGTCTAGCTTGCCGAATATCCGTCCCATGACTGATACCAATCACCGGAATTTCAGGAAAAGTATCTAGCACCAAAGAAGTTAAGTACCAAAGATGATGGGTTAAGATAATATCCGGTTGAAATTCTTCTTTTGCTTGCATTAATCTTTTAATAAAAGCTTGTTGCCATTGTTCAGTCTGCTGATCTGTTAATTGAGAATAAATAGAATTTTGATAAGGCATCACATCTGACATACCGACAATTGAGAAGGGGAGTTCATTGGATTGGAAATGAACAGGGTAACAATTATCTGTTTGCAATAATTCTTTAAAAGGGGGTTGAGTGGCGTAGATAATGCCATTATCTATGCCTTTATCTTTTAAGCCCGTGATTAAATTTTGAAAATAAATGCCAGAACCTGTTTGAGCAGGTAGCTGGGCTAAAACATGTAAGACCTTCATGGAAAAACCTCCTAAATCTGTCATTATTATAGCTTAAAATTGATACACATGCTTATTAAAAAATTATTTATTATAAATTTAAATAAATGCTTAAAGCTTGCTGTTAAAGTGTTTTTGGAGGGTGGATTTAGTGAATAATGAATAAAACGTAATCGTTTATAAATTGGTTTGACAAATATGAAAGCTAGGGTTATACTACAGTCATAGTAGTGATATATTGTTGTTGCGAACATTTTATTTCGAATATCTTAGGAGGTAACATTATGTCAATGGATAATAAAAAATTATTGATCATTGGAGACCGTGACGGTATTCCAGGACAAGCAATCGAAGCTAGTTTAGAAGGTAAACCAGTTGAGATTTTAATGTCATCAACAGAGTGCTTCGTTTGAACGGCTGCAGGAGCCATGGATTTGGAAAACCAACGTCGTATTAAAGAAGCTGCTGAAAAACACGGTGCAGAAAATCTTGTTGTAATCTTAGGTGGGGCTGAAGCAGAATCTGCTGGTCTAGCAGCTGAAACAGTTACCAACGGAGACCCAACTTATGCGGGTGCTTTAACAAACACACCTCTAGGTTTAGCTGTATACCATGCAACTGAACCTGAGTTCAAAGAATACGCTGATCCAGACATTTACGATGAACAAATCGGTATGATGGAAATGGTATTAGATGTTGATTCAATCGCTGAAGAAATGAAATCAATTCGCGATCAATTTTCTAAATATTCAGTATAATTTTTAAAAATTATATCTAAAAGGAGGGCCAGTAAAAGCAGTTTGCTTATGCTGGCTTTTTTATTCAGAGAGTTCTAAAGACTTGCTTTTTTAACAGATATGTGAAATAATATACAATATAAACTAACCATAAAAAAGGAGAATGCAAATGACTCTTCCAGTATTGAAAGGTGCAGCTTATACTCTAGCACATACACCTAATATGTTAATTCATAATGGTACGACTCAAACCACTGAGCGCATCACCACTCCAGATTCTGAATATCTTAAGAATCTAGATAAACATTTACGTAGTTACGAAGAGGTTCTAACAGACCCTAATAACCAAACGTATATTAATAATATGCATTATTCTGAATTGAAAAAAATTGAAGAACCACGTTTCAAAACTAAAGCTGAAGGTGGACGTTACTCAAAACGTGGCGAAATTATGCCAGAGATTGAATTTTACGGACTACTTTCAATCGTAGACGTATTTGACTTAGTATATCTTGAAGAAGGATTTGCTGCTAAGGTAAAAGAAGTTATGGCAGAAAATGAAATCTTTAAAGATGATGTGGACAAGATTAAAAACACCGAATCGGCTGAATGGTTACAAAAACATATCGATGAGTATGAAGCTGAGGGACTATATTATGAAGGTGAATTAGTCGGCGTGGTTTCACGTGCCCACGATATTGACCCTAACTTAAATGCTCATATCATGCTAGAAAACTTAGTTAACAAAGCTTCAGGTGTTTTATCTTTACGCCACTTATTACGAGATACTGAAGATATCAATGCTGAAGACATTGAATATGTGATTGAGGCATCAGAAGAAGCAATCGGTGACATGAACCAGCGTGGTGGGGGTAACATGGCTAAAGCTATTGCAGAGCTTTGCGGTCTAAAAAATGCTTCAGGATCTGACTTACGTGCTTTCTGTGGGGCACCAACACATGCCTTGATCAGTGCAGCTTCATTAGTAAGAGCTGGAACATATAAAGCAGTAGCGGTTGTTGCCGGAGGTTCTACTGCTAAATTAGGTATGAATGGTAAATCTCATTATGAAAAAGATATGCCATTATTAGAGGATTCAGTAGCTGGTGTGGCCTACTTAATTTCTCAAAACGATGGAAAGAGCCCAGTGATCCGTACAGATGTTACTGGACGTCATACTGTTTCATCTGGTTCTTCACCTCAAGCGGTTATGACTGCTTTGGTAGGAGATCCTTTAGATAAAGCAGGCTTAACTATTCCAGATGTTGACATTTTCTCAGTTGAAATGCAAAACCCAGATATTACTAAATCTGCTGGTGCTGGAGATGTGCCAACTGCTAACCTTAAGATGATTGGTGCGGTAGGAGTATTACGTAAAGAATTAGAACGTGCTGATTTAGCTAACTTTGTTGCAGAAAAAGGAATTCCTGGTTGGGCACCAACTCAAGGTCATATTCCTTCAGGAGCTCCTTACCTAGGATTCGCTTATGACGATATGACAAGTGATTCAGGTATTAATCGGGCAATGATCGTTGGTAAGGGTTCATTATTCTTAGGACGTATGACTAACTTATTTGACGGGGTATCAATAATTATTGAACGTAACTCAGGAGAAGTTGAAACAGCTGTTGACGGCGACTTGAAAGAAGTTGTTAAAGCAGAAGTTGCTAAGGCATTACGCCAATTTGCTGAAAACTTTTCATCAGAAGAAGAATAGAGGTGAGCAATACGCATGTCTAACCAAGTGAATCAAGCAATTAAAGATGTTATAAACGAATTAGCTCATACGTTAGAGAGCGGTCAAGTTGGACCATCTATTAAGATTGGTCTAACCATCAATGGCTCTGAACTAGGGTTTGATGTTATGCGTGAAGCAGCTGCTCTGGCAAAATCAGAAGGTCTATTTGAAGTCGTTCTGATTGGTGAAAAATTAGACTGGACTGAAGAATACGAACATTATGAAGCTAATGATGAATCAGCGGTTGAAGAAACGCTTGAAAAATTATTAAATGATGGAACTATTCATGGGGCAGTAACACTTCACCATACATTCCCGATTGGTGTATCAACTGTAGGCCGTGTAATTTCACCTGCTTTAGGGCGTGAAATGTTCATTGCTACAACTACTGGTACTACAGCTACTGTCCGTACAGAAGCAATGGTCTTAAACGCTATTAATGGTATCGCAGTGGCTAAAGCCAAAGGAATTCAAAACCCAACAGTTGGAATTGTGAACGTTGACGGAGCTAATACTGTTGAACGTGCTTTAAGACAATTACAAGAAAAAGGCTATGATATTACATTTGGCGAGTCTGCTCGTTCAGATGGTGGCGTAGTTTTACGTGGTAATGACTTGTTATTGGGCTCTGCAGACGTAATGGTTTGTGATTCTTTAACAGGTAATATCTTAATGAAACTATTCGGATCATACACTTCAGGTGGTACTTACGAAACAACTGGATTCGGATATGGTCCAGGTGTTGGAGATGGATACGACCATATTATTAATATCGTATCACGTGCTTCAGGAGCACCTGTTATTGCCAATGCATTAAAATATGCTTTCCAAATGGCTAAAGGTAAATTAACGACTGTAGCTAAGCAAGAATATGAATCTGCTAAAAAAGCAGGTCTTAAGGATGTTCGTGAAGGACTTCAACCTAAGGCTACTGTAGTTGAGGAAGAAATTAAAGCACCAGCTAAAGAAGTAGTTACAGCTCAAATTAACGGAATTGATGTATTAGACCTTGAAGATGCTGTTAAAGCATTATGGAAAGAAGGTATTTACGCTGAATCAGGGATGGGATGTTCAGGTCCTATCGTAATGATTAGTGGCGCAAATGCTAAGAAAGCCAATGAAATTGTTAAAGAAAAAGGCTATATGTAATCACTTTACATAAGTAATTAAAACGGGACTGAGCAAAAAGTCCTAAAAACAGTGGCGAATCATTAAACATGAGATTCGCCACTGTTTTTGTCGTTTAATGAATAAGAATAGTGAATAACAAGCCCAAAATGTCGGGAAGTTTGTAAATAGTGGGGTGATTGTGTGAGATTCATAGTCATTGTAAGGAGACTCCGGTTATTTTTTATCCCTTTTCTCCCCTGAGCTTTATTCTTCGCACAATAAAATTGCGACCAAATACTATCTCAGCATCAAACTAGGATTGAGCGTAAATGTTAGGAATGCTAATCAGCATCGGCTTCTAGCTTCGTGCCATCAGTAAATAAACTTTATCTTGGAAGAGATGGTGGTCATTTAAGACGAAAGTACCGACTGATTAATGGCGCTTCCTGATCCATAGGAATATCAAAGTTTAAATGAAGTAGAATAATATATTTAGCTACGGTTTAATTTTTATCCATAAAAGCCCCTTTTTATTGGCATCCTAGCTGTTAATTACTATTATGTATAGTATGCAAGAATTATTATTTTAATCAAAACAGCAAAAATCAGCGAGCCTAAGCACTCTGGCTCGCTGATTTTTATGTTGTATTGAGGACTTTTAGCCCAGTCTCCCAGACTGAAGCCAGGGTCTCGATTAAGTTATCCTCAAATGAGGTTTAAGCTTTATTCGAGTAATTCTTTAAGTTTTTCTTCTAAATAGTCCTTAAGCTTTTTACCTTCTATGAGTACCGTTTCGAAATCTGTGAAATCAATACCAAGTTTGAAGAAATTAATTGTCAGTGTATCACCATCAATTTGATCCACGATGTCGTATGCAGGAACAAAATTAATTTTTATTTCTTCATACTTTGTGTCTCCTGAAAAAGTTTCTTTCATTTCATCGACATTTAAAGTTTTAACAGTAGGGAGGGTGAGTTCGACATTTCCAGGATCATCAGCAAAGAATTTGTTGGATTGATAGAATTCTAATTCTTTTTTAGTTGCTTCATTGACTGGTTCATAGTTAATAACGGCCGATAAAACTTTTCTTACTGAGTTTGAATCGAATCCCTCAGTATAGATAACTTCCATTTCTGGACGATTGGCTATATCTAAAAAGTAAGAATCGGTTAATTTTTCACGACGAGCAGCTGTTTGCCAAAAGAAGTCCATTAATTCGATGGTTTCAAAATTAATTTTAATCGTTTTTAACATGTTCATTCTCCTTAATTAACAATTTACACCCATAATTATAACAGATATAAGAACTGAATAAATAGCTGATACTAGAAAATAGATATACTTTGTAAAAAATCTGAAGCTATAAGATTTCTACTTGTTTCAAATTTATATTATTTTTTTCAGCAACCGTTAGTAACACTTCCTTTAAATGAGGTTCAGATCTCCAAGACATTCCACAACCTGCTGAAAGTTCTCGAGGAATCATAACCAGACGACCTTTAATATTAGCGGCTTTAAATTGTGCTTCAGCAGCTATGGCATCAGTTGTAGAATCAAATGTTAAATACAAATATTTATTTTTAGTCATATTAAACCTTCTTTCTAAAACAATAAGATAGCTTAATGTTTCTAACTGATATTAATTATAATGGATAATTATTTATAATTCTAACAATTTAAGTTAAATAATACTAATAAACCCATAAACATGTGATCTTGTTCACAAAATTATAATGATGTTATAATAAGATTATATGAATCGGTAACTTAGGAAATTCAAAATGGAGGAAATATGAAAAAGCTTATATTTTTAGGACATTCTATTCTCTCATTTTATAAGAAAGAAAGTATGGGAGACTGGAAGATTATTAACGTATCTAAACAAGGTATTATTGCTAAAGAGGGCCTGCAGATGGCTAAAAAAATTGCTAATGAATTAGTTGAAAGTGATGCAGTTCTTATTATGTTTGGAATTAATGAACTTTATTATCAAATGAAAAAAGAGTCTATTATTACCTATTTGACACAATTATTAGTTTTTATTAGTGAATTGAACCCTAAAATAAGAATAGTCCTTTCTGAAATTATTCAAACCGATGAAACCGAAAGGCTAAAACCAGAAAAAATCACTTGGGTAAATCAAGAACTTAGAAAACTATCAAAAAGATTTCAAATAAAATTATTAACATGGGAACGAGTTTATGACTCAAACGGTAAGATTTCGGATAGATATACTATTGATGGTATCCACTTAACGAAAGAAGGCTATGCAATTTTTGAAGATAACTTACTCCAATTGTTAAATTAGAGTCTAAATCACTCACATTTTACCAGTTATCTATTCCAATATATTGTTCACTAATCTAATAAAACTTTTTTAAACTTGTTAGAGTTTTAGGTGATTTTTATATTGATTTTATAAACAGAACACATTTGGAAAATATACTTTATTGGGGAATTTTGTTGTAAATTTTTTTTGTTTTTGTTATAATGTTCACAAGAACTAAGGAGAGTGCGGCCAAGTTTTGGCTTTGTTCTTAACATTTAGAAAAGTCCGATGTAATCGTTCTTAGTTAAATGGCAAGCACTGGCGTCTAGAGGTGAAACCATGAAAATCATATCGAATAATCCAAAAGTGAATGAAACTATCGACCAATGTCCAATCATTTTTATTGATGGGAACTATGGTGATGTTCTTTATGAGACTAAAAAGCTCGTTATTAATGAACATTATGTGTTGTTGACTCATCCACTGAGTGGTTCAATCAAACCGAACGAAACTTTCTACAAATCAATAATTATCACTACTACTAAACAATCACAAATCGATCTAGAAAGTCTCGAGATAATTGAACAAGCCATCGCAGTTTATGAAAAATTCATCAAGGACCGAGCAACTCCAAATTGGCTAGATTCAGTCTTGGAGGATTTTGCCACGATCGATTTAGATTTAATGGAGAGTACCCTTCAGCGTATTCATTTTTCACCAGAATTACGCTTTAACTAACTCCTGAATTTAGAAAATAACAATAGAGGTGATTGAATGAAACTTGAATTAGGTAAAATTCAAATTAACGATGTAAAACTTGCAGATTCATCTAAAGTAGAAAGCAATGTTTTATACATCAATGAAGAAGAAATTAAAAATATCGTTTTAGAAGACGATCATATTGCTAATGTTTCAATCGAAATTGCAAAACCTGGTGAGTCAGTACGTATTACACCTATTAAAGATGTTATTGAGCCACGCGGTAAAGTAGATTCAACATCAGAAGTTTTCCCAGGTGTAGTCAGCAAAGTTGATCGCGTTGGGGAAGGCCGTACTCATGTATTAAAAGGTTGTGCGGTCGCTACAGTTGGTAAAATTGTAGGATTTCAAGAAGGTATTGTTGATATGCAAGGGCCTGGTGCTGAATTAACACCATTCTCCCAATTAATCAACATCTGTTTAGTGGTTGAGCCAGCTGAAGGTGTAAAAACATACGCTTATGAGCAAGCAGTTCGTGAAGCTGGATTGAAAGTTGCTAAGCATTTAGGAACATTAGCTGCAGCAACAGAAGCAGACGAAGTGGTAACTTATGAAACAAAACCACTATTGGAACAAATTTCAGAATATCCTGATCTTCCAAAAGTTGGTTATGTATACATGTTACAAACTCAAGGGTTATTACATGATACTTATGTTTATGGAACTGATGCTAAGCATATTGTTCCTTCAATTTTATATCCTACAGAAGTAATGGATGGAGCAGTTATTTCTGGTAACTGTGTGTCTGCATGTGATAAGAATACTACTTACCACCACTTAAACAATCCGATCATTGAGGATCTTTATGAGCGTCATGGTAAAGATATCAACTTTATGGGAGTTATCATCACAAACGAAGCTGTATATTTAAATGATAAGAAACGTTCATCTGATTGGACATCTAAATTATGTTCATTCCTAGGTTTAGATGGTGTAATTGTTTCTCAAGAAGGATTCGGTAACCCTGATACTGACTTGATCATGAATACTAAGAAGATTGAAGCTGAAGGCGTTAAAACAGTAATTGTTACTGATGAGTACGCTGGACGCGATGGAGCTTCTCAAGGATTAGCAGACGCTGATAAATCTGCAAACGCAGTTGTAACAGGTGGAAATGCCAATGAAGTAGTTGTTTTACCTCCAATGGATAAAGTTATCGGAACATTAGATTATGTTGATACAATTGCCGGCGGATTTGACGGAAGCTTACGTGAAAATGGCGAAATTGAAGTTGAAATTCAAGCAATTACTGGTGCTACAAACGAATTAGGCTTCAACAAACGCACAGCTCGTGGCGTATAATTATTAAATAAGGAGGTAAAACCATGACAAAAAAACGTGTAGTTCATTACATTAATCAATTCTACGCTGGTATCGGTGGAGAAGAAAAAGCTGATACAAAACCATTCAAACAAGATGGTGTTGTAGGACCAGGTGTTGGAATCAATGGTGCAATTGCTGAAAATGGAGAAATCGTTGGAACTGTGGTATGTGGTGACTCATACTTTAATGAAAATACAGATGCTATTAATGAAGTAATCGAAATGATTAAGTCATTTGAACCAGATTTAGTAATCACTGGACCTGCATTTAACGCTGGACGATACGGTGTAGCTGCTGGAGCTGTTGCAACTGCAGTTATGCAAGAATTGAATGTACCAGCTGTTGCCGGTATGTATGAAGAGAACCCTGGTGTTGACATGTATAAGAAAGTTCCTTACATTGTTAAGACTGGTAACTCTGCTGCAACAATGCGTAAAGCAATTCCTGCAATTGCAAATGTTGTTAACAAAATCTTGACAGACCAAGAATTAGACCCAATTACTGACGAATACTTTGAGCGTCACCGTAAAAACTTCTTTACAGAAGATCGCGGTTCTAAACGTGCAGTGGATATGTTAGTTAAGAAATTAGCTGGTGAAGAATTCACTACTGAATTCCCAATGCCTGATTTTGATAATGTAGAACCAGGAAAAGCAATTAAAGACTTAACCAAAGCTAAAATTGCGATTGTTACTTCAGGTGGTATTGTTCCATTTGGTAACCCTGACCATATTGAATCCTCTTCAGCTTCTAAATATGGTCGTTATGACATTTCTGGTGTTGAAGACCTTAAAGAAGGCGAATATGAAACAGCTCACGGTGGTTATGACCCGGTTTATGCTAATCAAGATTCAGATCGTGTTATTCCAGTGGATGTTTTACGTGAAAAAGAACGTAATGGAGAAATTGGCGAATTACATAACTATTTCTATACTACTGTAGGTAATGGTACTTCAGTTGCATCATCAAAAGCATTTGCTTCTGAAATTGCTAAGGACTTAGTAGACCATAATGTAGATGCAGTTATTCTAACCTCCACTTGAGGTACTTGTACTCGTTGCGGAGCAACAATGGTAAAAGAAATCGAAAAAACAGGTTTACCTGTAGTACATATGGCAACTGTAACACCTATCTCATTAACAGTAGGTGCTAACCGTATCGTTCCTGCAATTGCTATTCCTCACCCACTAGGTAATCCTTCATTATCAATGGAAGAAGAATACAAATTACGCACTCACTTAGTAGACAAAGCTTTGAAAGCTTTAACTACCGAAGTTACAGAACAAACTGTTTTTGAAGACTAATTAATCTTCATTATAAAGGGGCTAGGATAAAAGGTTTTCTCAGTCGCCTCAAAACTTACAGCGAGCCTAGATTGGAAAGTTACTTTCCAATCTAGGCTCGCTGCTTTGCGTATTTACGTAGATTATAGAACCGAAAAAGTCCGATTAACGATTGTATCGTTGACCGGACTTTCTTTAAGGTTTTTGTCCCAACCCATTTTGAAACAATAGGAGTTATGAGGATTTTAATAGATGCTTGTCCTGTGAAGGCTGAAGCCATTCAAATAGCTCAGCTTATAAGATTAAGGTCTTTGTTATAACGACAATAGATTATTTTTTAAATAGAATATATGATTCTGATTTGGCAGAGACCATCTATATTGAAGCAGCTGCAGATACAATTAATTATTTTTTCCCAATGCTAAAAAGCTAATATTATAATTACTCAAGATTATGGCATAACTTCTTTATTATTTTCAAAATATCGCGTGAATTATCATTCTGACAGATTATATATTGAATATAATAGAGACCATCTTTTCTTCAAAAGACATTTAGGACAAAATGTGGAAAGCTGGTAAAAGAATCAAGGGGCCTAGCAAGTATAATCCAATGGATTGTAAAGAATTTATTTATAATCTTGCCAATTCAATTACGAATAGTGAGCATTAAATTCTAAAGAAGAGTATGAGACTGCTATAATGAGACAAAGGAGTGATTTTATGCCAAAAGTATATAAAGAAGATTTTGCTTATCCAGTAGAAGCAAATCGTTATCGTCTTGCGTTTAGTTTTCCATGTCCTTATGCTCAAAGGGCTGATATTGCTAGAAGATTACTAGGTTTGGATAAAGTAGTTAGTCTAGCTATCGCTAGTCCAATAAAAACTAGTAAAGTATGGGATTTTTCTAATGAAACTGGAGGCAAAGATGCGGTTTTAGAAGTTGAATATGTTTCGGAACTTTATAAAAATACTGATCCAGAATATGAGGGTCCTTTTTCTGTACCTGCATTAATTGATATTAAAACTAAGACAGTGGTTAACTCTGAGTCACTAGATATTTTAAGAGACTTTACAACCCGTTTTAAACCTTTTCATGCTGACAATGCTCCAGATCTTTATCCAGAAAATTTGAGATCAGAGATTGATAGTTGGATCCAAAAAATAATTGATGAAGTATTGGGAGGAGCAAATCGTGCGGGATATACTCGCTCTCAAGAAGAATTTGATCAAAATGCAGAGGCTTACTTTAAAGTATTAGCCGAGTTAGATCAACATTTCGCTGAGAATCAGTTTTTATTAGGTGATCAATTGACTGAAGCCGATTTAATATTATATACCCCTTTAATCCGTCATGATTTACTTTATATGCCAATCTATGGCTTATTCCATCATTCATTGCGCGATTACCCTAATTTATGGCGCTATATGAAACAACTTTATCAAATGCCAGCCTTCAAAGCCACTACTAGCTTTAGAGACTATCAAATTGGACAATATTCTGGAAGAACAGGACGTATTTTTTTCCGCAGAGAAGTAGTTCCAATGCTACCAGATCTTTCACATTGGGAGAAATAAAATATAAAAAAATTAACTATTCCTCTTGCTTTTATTCCGAATTCGAGATAAAATACATATGTTCAGTAAATTAACTACTAGAACAAATACATATAAAAAGGATGATTAAATATGACTAAACTAGGTGTAATTGTAGGATCAACTCGGAAAAATTCTTTTTCTAAACAATGGGCAGATAATATTGTGACTTTATACCCTGAGGGAACAGAAGTAGAGTTTTTAGATATTGCAAACTTACCTCTTTATAACCAAGATTTGGATGAAAATTCACCACAAGCCTACACTGATTTCCGTGAAGCAGTGAAACGCCAAGATCTGATTTTATTCGTAACTCCAGAGCATAACCGTACAATCTCAGCAGCATTAAAAAATGCATTAGACGTTGCTTCTCGTCCATGGGGACAATCTGTATGGAATGGCAAACCAGCTTTAATTGCGTCCCATTCAATTTCTGCTATGGGTGGTTCAATAGCCAATAAAGATTTGGTTAAGATTCTTTCATTTTTAAATATGCCAACAGTAGGACAACCTGAGGTTATGTTACCAAGTTCAGCTAATTTATTGAACGATGGTAAAGCTCCTCAAGATACCTTAGACTTCTTACAAACTGCTGTAGATGCACACTTAAATTTATTAAAATAAGTTCGTTTTTCGAATTATAAAGTATGAAGGATAGTAGTGATTGACTAATATGACTAATTACAGTATACTTAATTGAGTAGAGAGTAATAAAATATTTAAAAGCTTAATTCATTATCATAATTAATCCTTTTCTTTATCTTATGTAACATCTGCAAAAAAATCGCGCTCAGCGCAAGGAGGATTTCATTTATGAATAATGGAACAGTAAAATGGTTTAACTCAGAAAAAGGTTTTGGCTTTATTGAACAAGAAAATGGTGAAGATGTATTCGTGCATTTCTCAGCTATTAATAACGAAGGCTTCAAGACTTTAGAAGAGGGCCAAAAAGTAACTTTTGATGTTGAATCAGGAGAACGTGGCTTACAAGCTAGTAATGTGTCAGTTGTAGCATAATCTTAAATATAAACATTCAAACGACAAACCAAAAGTTTGTCGTTTCTTTTTTTGCTAGATTTTAGAAGAGATCGTTAAAAAAATTAGCCCAACACCTCCTTTTAGTGTGAACACTAAAATGTAAATTTACATTTATGATTGTAAACGCTTCGAAATTGAGGTATATTATATATGATAAATAAAAAGGAGTGAAAAATATGTATCCATATTTACAAAGACTGGGACGTTCATTAATGTTACCAGTTGCGGTATTACCTGTTGCTGCCTTAATGCTAGGGATCGGCTATGCAATTGACTCTCAAGGCGGGAACCAGTTCAGTGCTTTATTGGTGACTGCTGGAGATACCATTCTCAGTAACTTAGGCATTCTATTTGCTTTGGGTGTTGCTTTAGGCATGTCTAACGATCGAGATGGGTCAAGTGCCTTATCAGGTTTAGTCGCATTTTTAATGGTTACTACATTACTGAAACCGGATAAATTAACAGATATTGTCAATATTCCTTTAGAAGAATTATCCTATTCTTTTGAAAAAATAGATAATGCTTTTATCGGAATTATATCCGGTCTTACCGCTTCATCACTTTATAATAAATTCTCAAAAACTAGATTACCTGATGCACTTGCTTTCTTCTCTGGGCGTCGAATGGTTCCCATTTTGACTTCAATTGTTATGATTTTTGTTTCAGGATTATTATATTTTATCTGGCCACCTGTTTATGAAGGACTAGTAGGCTTTGGAGAATGGATTTCAGGGATGGGCTGGTTTGGAGCAGCCTTATATGGTTTCTTCAACCGCCTACTAATTCCTACCGGTTTACACCATGCTTTAAATGCTGTTTTCTGGTTCGACTTAATAGGTATTAATGATATCGGTAATTTCTGGGCATCTGTAGGTGAAAAGGGTGTTACAGGAATGTATCAAGCTGGCTTCTTCCCGGTTATGATGTTTGGTTTACCAGCTGCTGGTTTAGCGATCTATCGTAAGGCTGATCCTCGCTACCGTAAAGAAGTAGGGTCCTTATACTTAGCAGGCGCAGTCACAGCTTTTGTTACAGGTGTTACTGAACCCATTGAATTTTCGTTTATGTTTATAGCCCCAGTTCTTTATTTTGCTCATGCTATTTTATCAATGCTATCTTTAGGATTTGCTGCCTTTATGCAATGGACAGCTGGTTTTGGCTTTTCTGCCGGAGCAATCGACTTTATTTTATCTTCACAAATTCCAATAGCGAACAAGCCCTTTATGTTAATATTACAAGGCTTAGTTTTCGCCGGTCTATATTATTTGGTCTTCTCTTTCTTAATTGAAAAATTGGATATTGCTTCACCAGGAAGAAAAGGTCCTTTGTCTTTAGACTTTGATGCTGGAAGTGGGCGAAAAGGTTCATTACCTGAAAAGGATTCTAAAGAATTAAAGGATTCAAAAGCCGAAAAAGAATACCAACAAGCTCGCCGCATTCTTGAAGCTTTAGGTGGTAAAGACAATATTGAAAACTTTACCAATTGCGCGACACGACTTCGCTTGAATGTTAAAGACACCTCAGTAATTGACCAAGAAAAAATAAAATCTTCTGGCGCTGCGGGTGTTAAGATCATGGGAGAAAATGCAGCCCACGTAATTATTGGAACGAATGTTCAATTTGTGGCAGATGCTTTACATGATGTTATGGACGAAGAATAATAAGTTAGATATAAATTGAGTAGGAGGCTAGCCATTAGTTGACTAGCCTCCTACTTGATTGGTAGTACTTCCTTCAGGGGATAAGTTGAGTTATAATAATATCTAGTAAAATGTTATGAAAGATTGAGGGAGATATGGATTTAGCACTCATCATTTTTAAGCAATTAATTATACTGATTTCCATAGCGGTGATTGGGTTTAGTTTAGTTAAAAAAGAACTTCTGACGCAAACGACCATTAGTCAATTGAATACGGTAATTGTTAAATATTTGACCCCTTTGATAATTATCGAAGCTTTTTTTAAGCCGATTCAGCAAGACCTTATGACTCAGTTTTTCTTAGCAATGATTATTTATATTATTTTTCTGTTAATGAGGATCTATGTAGGGCATTGGTATTTTGGGAAAAATGAGGATGGGGTATCCAAGTTTGCAACAGTCTTTGGTAATGTTGGTTTTATTGGTATTCCTCTGACCTTAGCAGTTTTCGAACCTTCCTATGTCATGATTACCACAGGCTTATTTCTAGTTACAAATTTCTTTTCTTGGACACTTGGTTTAAAAATGATTAGAGCCAAAGAAAAAGAACCAAAAATAACATTCTCTGCTCGTCCAATTCTGTTTGCTTTTCTGATAGGAGTAGTCATTCAAGTTTTTAAGATCTCTGTTCCATCGGTTGTATCCGAAGGGATTCATCAATTAAATCAGGTTTATTCCCCGATTGCTATGATTATTCTAGGTGCTTATTTTGAAGACATTGCTACTTTATCTGACTATCTTGATTGGAAATTGTGGAAAATAGCTAGCATAAAGCTTATTATTTGGCCTTTAATTAATTTGATTATGCTATTGTTCATCCCTGGTTTAACCTTTGAAAGTTTTTTTATTTTAGTAATGATACTAGCTGGACCTTCTGCTATGATGACAGCTCTTTTAAGTCAAATTGTAGGTGGTGATTATTTAAGTGGAGCAAAAATTGTTTTACTGACAACAATGTGTTCACTTGTTACCATTCCTTTAATACTCAATTTAGCTACATGGCTTTTTGAAAACTATTATCTATTTTCTTAGGAGGAATCACGTGGATAAAAAATTATTAGCAACCAATTTAGCAAGTGTACTCGAAGACATTTCGACCTATCCGACTCATATGGTGGCGATTACTAAATTTGTGGATGCTGAAACGACGAGAGAGTTATATAATTTAGGCGTTCGAGATATGGGCGAAAATCGCTCGGATAAATTCTTAGCAAAACTAGAAGCTTTGAATGATATTGCATCAGAAATTACTTGGCACTTTGTTGGTCACCTCCAATCTCGTCAAGTGAAATTGATTATTAATCAGATCGATTATTTACATTCACTGGATCGATTATCATTAGCCAAAGAAATTCAAAAAAGAGCAGATCGGACAGTAAAATGCTTTCTACAAGTCAATGTTTCAGGTGAAGAGACGAAAGGCGGATTTGATCCGGATCGTGTCATAGAGGCGGTAGAAGCCATTAAAGACTATAACAAAATTGAAATAGTCGGTTTAATGACGATGGCGCCGATTGATGCCAGCGAAACGGAACTTCATCATTATTTTGCCGAATTAAAAGAATTACAAGTATTAATACTTGGCAAGAATTATCCATGGGCTCCTTGTGGAGAGCTAAGTATGGGGATGTCACGGGACTATCGCATCGCCTTAGAAGAAGGAGCGACTTACATTCGAGTGGGCAGTGCCTTGTATGATCAAAAATAAATATTTTTAAAGAGGAGTTTAAACGATCGTTTAAACTCCTCTTTATTATGATTATTATATTTCGGTTAGAAGGTAGTTAGTTTGTCAAAAGGAAAGAGGATTATTTTAATTTCTGAAAGTAGATTTTTTTCAGGTATTAAACCGATTTTTCTTGAATCTACCGAACTTTTACGATTATCGCCTAAGCAATATAAGTAACCTTCTGGGATCGAATCAACTTTAAGATCCTGTGTTACTTGGTCTGTTAAATAGGGCTCATCAATTTTTTCACCATTGATATAAAGTATATTATCAATATATTCAATGGTATCTCCCGGAAGGCCAATAACTCTCTTAATATATTTTTTCTTTTTTTCCGGAACGTTAAATACTACTATATCAAAACGGTCAATCTTAGTAATTTGACTTCCTATAACGATATCGTTTTGTTCAAAGGTATTCATCATAGAAGCTCCTTCAACTTTATAAACACTGAAGATAAAAAGTCTTAGCATCATTAGGACGATAAAGAGTGAAATAAACCACTTATTATCTCTTACTAAAGACTGGATTGTATTCATTTCAATTCTCATTATATGTCTCCTTACATTCCATAAATCACGAAAACATTTTTTAATAATTATGCAAATAGAACTAAGTTATGAATAAAAAATTTTATAAGAAAAAGATTTAAATAAAGGTAATAGCTTTTCTTCTATTCTTTCTTCATAGCATATTTTGAAACTAATTGTAAAAAATATCCATTCTCTAAAGTTATTTCTGATTTAGTAGGTGTTACATTGAGTAGAATGATATTATCGAGTGTCTTTACCTAATTGAATTATCAAAAGATCAGCGCTAAGAAAGATTTATTTAAATAGTCTTATTCAATTAATTAGATAGGAGAGCTACCGTTTAATAATAGATAAAACACCCTCTCTTTTCATTTATTCATCACCATAAGAGACCGGCAAATGCCAAATGGCATCATTATAGTCTCCAATGGTCCGATCACTTGAGAAGAAGCCAGAATTTGCAATATTAACAACTGATTTTTGATACCAAGTGTCAATATCCTCATAGTCTCTTAGCATCTGTTCCTTAGTTGCAATATAGTCTTCTAAATCAATCAAAGTCATAAAATAATCCTTATGAATTAACTCCTGATGCAGACGGTTTAAACGCTCTTCGTTACCAAAATACAACATACCATGGGAAACAATGAAGTCTACTAGAG
Source organism: Facklamia sp. P12932 (assembly GCF_050409545.1). NCBI lineage: Bacteria > Bacillati > Bacillota > Bacilli > Lactobacillales > Aerococcaceae > Facklamia > Facklamia sp. P12932. Next base: position 148,578 of record NZ_JBNUPG010000004.1, read on the forward strand.
GTTTGATCGTTTCTCTTTGATAATATTCATTGGATGAATAACCATTACTTTTATAGAGTTGAATAATTTCCTGACTTTCTTTTCCAAAAATATAGATATTATCTTGGCCAACTTTTTCAAAAATTTCAACATTAGCACCATCTAAGGTACCAATCGTTAGGGCACCGTTTGCCATAAATTTCATATTTCCTGTACCCGAAGCTTCTTTTGAAGCCAAGGAAATTTGTTCAGAAATATCGGCTGCCGGAATAAGATAGGAAGCATTGGTAACATTATAATTTTCAACCATTATTACTTGTAAGTGTGGAGCAACCACCTTATCTAAACTAATCAATTGTGACAAAGTTAAGATAAGATGAATAATATCTTGTGCAATTGTATAGGCGGGTGCAGCTTTTCCTCCAAAAATAACGGTAATAGGTGTTTCAGGAATATTCCCCTTTTTAATATCTAAATATTTATGAATCACCCATAAAGCATTCATCTGTTGTCGTTTATATTCGTGGAATCGTTTGATTTGAATATCAATAATTGAGTGTTCATTAATTGTAATCTTCATTCGGTCTTGCAATCTTTTCTTCAACCGCATCTTGTTATTGTGTTTGATGGCTCTTAGTTTACTTAATGTGCGCTCATCGTCTTTAAAATCTATAAATTGTGAAAGATCAGCATTTCTATGCCAAAGCGTTCCGATTTTAAGGTCTAGATATTCTGAAAGTTCCTTGTTAGCGCCCATTACCCAACGGCGGAAGGTGATGCCATTGGTCATATTGTGGAACTTGTCAGGATAGATCTCATAAAAAGGTTTTAAAGCCGTTGTTTTTAAGATTTCAGTATGTAATTCTGCGACACCGTTGACAGAAAAACCAAAGTGAATGGCTAAATGAGCCATGTGGACATAATTTGAATTATCAATAATCCAAACTTCAGCCTGATCGGGATAGTGTTTTCTAATCACTTGGTCGAGCCGTTGAATAATATTGGCGATTTCTGGCATGATTAATTGAATATCATTGAAAGGCCAAGTTTCTAAGGCTTCGGCTAAAATAGTATGATTTGTAAAAGCAGTAATCTTAGTCACAATTTGATAGGCTTCTTCAAAGTCAATGCCTTCCTTCATTAAAAGGCGCACTAATTCAGGAATTATAAAGCTTGGATGGGTATCATTGATTTGAATAACGGCATAATCAGCTAAATCATGTAAATTGCTACCTTTTTCTTTAGCTTCATGTAGAACAAGTTGCGCTCCATTTGAAACCATAAAATATTGTTGATAAATCCGTAGCAATCTTCCTTCATGGTCTGAATCATCAGGATAGAGGAAGAGTGTAAGGTTTTCTTTAATATTTGTCTTATCAAAATCAATTGAGTCTTCAGAAACAATAGACTCATTGACAGTGTCTAAATCAAATAGACGCAAGCGATTACGATGAGTTTGTTTATAACCTAAAACATCTAAGTCATACAGAGTTGATTTTAGAGTGAAAGAAGCATAGGGGACTTCGAAAGTCAGGTGAGATTTTTTAATCCAGTCTTGACCAGTTAACCATGCATCTGGCACGGTGTGTTGTTGATTATCAAAAAACTCTTGTTTGAATAAACCAAAATGATAATTCAAGCCAATTCCATCACCATTAATCCCCATCTTGGTAATAGAATCGACGAAACAAGCAGCGAGTCTACCGAGGCCGCCGTTTCCTAAGGAAGGTTCTCTTTCAGCATGTTCTATGTCCATTAAGTTCTTTCCGTTAGCGATTAATTCGTTATTAATTTGATTGTAAATACCTAAATTAATTAAATTGTTACTCAATACTTTTCCAATTAAGAATTCTGCAGAAAAGTAATAGAGTTTTCGCTTTTGGTCTTGATCTCGGTAGGGTAATCGGCGAGATTCATCTTTTACCACTTCCATTAATACGGTATATAGTTCTTTATTATCACAATCATAAACTTTTTTTTGAAAGAGGTCTTGAGTATAACGCTCTAGTAAAGTCATAAGTTTCTCCTTTATAGCGATTTATTGAAAAGAATCGTTTTATAACAAAATTCAAATATCCTTTTGTCTTCTTCATTATAAGTGAAAGGGCAATGACCTGCAATTTAATCTACTACTGAATGGGACGAAAAAAGTCCCTATCCATCGATTAAAGCTGATGAATAGGGTGGAGTGTGAATATTTATAATTAATTAATTTTTTTATACTTCTCTTCTAAGCGTGCCATCCACCAACCTAAAGCACTTCCTAATAAGAGCATGAGGCCGCAAATTGCATAGTCAGTAAGTTGAAAACTTGTGTATTCGGTTGGAATGATCATAAAGGTAGATGCCAGAACAACACCGAAAATAAAGTGGAAGAACTTTGCATAGTAGCGGTCAAAAATTCTCTCAATTAGTTTAGACAAGAGCAGTATTGTTAATAGACCACCAACTCCAATTGGAATAATTACAGTCAGGTCTAAACTTTTGAACCCATCAGACATTAGCTTGTACATGCCCATGTAAAGAATAAAATTTGAAGGGCTCAATCCCGGAATCAGAACTCCTAATGCAATCAAAGCACCTGCGATCATCCAAGTAAAGAAGTTTGCTGAAAGCTGTCCGCCAAACCATGATTGTCCAAATATAAGCAAACATAAGGCCGCAATAAAAGAAAGAACCATTACAATCAAATCTGACTGATTGCGTCCTTCTTGACTAGCTTCTTTCCACAGTGAAGGAATCATACCCACTATGCATCCTACAAAAAACCACATGACATAAGTTTCATAATTTTCGAGAACATGGCTAACCCCGAAGGATAGGATGACTATGCCAAACAGGGCACCTAAACCGACAGGTATGAAGAAAATGATGTTTTCAACGAAGTCTTTGGTGATATTAGCTAGAAAACGGATAATTCGTTCATATAAACCAAAAATTGCCGCTAAAGCACCACCAGAGACTCCGGGTAAAATAAAGCCTGATCCAATGAACATGCCTTTGACAAAGCGCCAAATCCAATCAATTGTTTTTTTCATAAATTGCCCTCCATAGTTCAATACTTTTTCAGTTTAGCCCTTCTTGGTAAAATTTTCAATGAAAGTTAGCATGATGCTTGAGTAGGTCTTTTGAGGAATCTATTGTATAATAATATTAGTATGATATAGGAGGAAAAGTTATGAACATAGTTTATTTTTCTGATAAATGTCCGAATACGGAGGCTTTTATTAGCCGCTTAGATCAAATGGAAGTGAGCTACAAAGCAGTCAATATAACTGATTCAATGAAGAATTTAAAAGAGTTTCTTAAATTAAGAGATAGTCGTAATGAATTCGATGAAGTTAAAAAAAATGGCAATGTGGGTATTCCTGTTTTATATTCTGAGGATCGGTTAATCTATGATTTGGATACAATTAATGAAAAAAAGTAAACAAGTCTTCAAGAGAATAGTTATAAGTATTACCTTCATTATTTTCAGCCTCTTTTTAAGACTGCCGACTAGCCACGCCCAAACGGAGTCTGATTTTTATGACATGTCTATTGAGATAGTAAATGACTTAACAACTGAAGTTAGTGATCAAGAAGATCAACAGTTACGAACCTTAAAAGATTCCTTAACAGAGTTTGATGTGGAGTATAAAGTAGAACAATTGGCTAAGAAATATGATCTAGAACCTAAAAGAACGACCCTCGATTTAGAAGAAAATTACCGTATGGAGTCCTTCCTTTTAAGAGAAGATGCCCCATATGGTATGGAATTAATTGCTATCTATCAAGTCGATCAGTTAGTCTATCTAGCCAGTCAATATTATGGGGCCCTCGAATTTATTGAAGAACAAAATCAATCCATTGAAATAGCTCGTGCTGTTGCCAAAGATTTTCAAATAATGGCCAGTCTGCAAGGGAATATTATGGAAGATGACGGCCTGTTAGTAGAAGTATCGTCTAAAGACAAGCAAGATGACTATCGTTTAGCTTATTTTAGAGAGCAAGCGGTTTTATCAGACTATCTGATCAATGAATTTTTAAAAAGCCAAAAGATTGAGGGCATCAATTCTCAACTAACCCTTGAATTAGCAGAAAAGAAAGAAATTCCTGATCCAACAGATGAAAAGTCAGAGGATTTAGAAGACGATAAGCGTCCTCTAGAAGAGAAAATAAAGGGCATGATACCCGCTTCCTTAGCTGAGTCTGAAATAGTTGCATTTGATGACTATCAAGATAATATTATAAGTCTTGAAGATCAAATTAAGCTTTATCAATCCAGAATCCAGACAGAGATTACGGCTGATAATTTTTCTCGAGAATCTATTATCGAACAATTAGGACAAGCAAGTAAGAGCAAAAAGCAAGATAACTTAGAGTCGGACGAATATTACTTTCTTTCTAAAAATAATTTAGTCTATCTTAACTTTATTTATAGTGAAGAACAATTGTTGCAAGCTAATTTCCATTATTTCGATGAAAATTGTTTTAAAGAAGGTAAAGATTTCCAGTCTCTGCTAACAGATTATGAAAACAATGGTTCTATCACAGTAGCAGAAATTGAAGAAGACCTCGGTTCAGCTGATAGTGCGGCATATTATATGATGACTGGCTTTTCTTATTATTCATGGGTGAGCTTTTCGGATAATATCCGCCAATTAATTGCAAGTATACAACAAGATCAAATTATTAATCTTCAAATTGATGAATAAAATCACTAATTATCACACACAGGAAGAAGGATCAAAGTGGATCAAACAACAATTAATTCTTTGATGGAACAAGCTCGTGAAGCAGTAAAAAGAGCCTATTGCCCATACTCAAATTTTCCCGTTGGAGCAGCATTGTTAACTAAGGACGGTAAAGTTTATACAGGTGTTAATATTGAAAATGTGTCCTTTGGTGCTACTAATTGTGCAGAGCGCTCAGCAATCTTTACGGCTGTATCCGAAGGATACCGTCCAGGTTTTATTGAGGCAATTGCAGTAGCAGGGGATACGGAAGACTTTTTAATGCCTTGCTCAATTTGCCGTCAAGTATTGGTAGAAATGGCAGAGCCTGACACTCCTGTCTATTTAACACGTAAGGACCAATCCATCTATCAAACAACAGTCAGTGAACTTGTACCAATGGCTTTCCAAAGCCTAGATATGTAAAAAATACAGGAGGAATTATAATGACACAAAAATTGTTACATACTTGCTATCGAATTAAAGATAGAAAAGCGAGCTTGACTTTCTATACGGAAGTTTTTGATTTTAAAGTGATGCGTGATCGTCGCTTTCCAGAACATCAGTTCGATTTGCTTTATTTACAAGTTCCTGGATCAGATTTTGAATTAGAGTTAACCTATAACTATGACTCGGAAGGCTATACTATCGGAGATGGATTCTCTCACATGGCTATTGGAGTGGATAATCTTCAAGCGCAACATCAAAAGTGTAAGGAAGCTGGTTACGAAACAACAGAGCTCAAAGGACTTCCAGGTCAAAAAGCTTCTTACTTCTTTGTATCTGACCCTGATGGCTATCGACTGGAAGTGATGGATAATAAAAACTTAGCAGTATAAGCTTGTCTATGCCCGTTGCTTATGGTAAGATTTATACATGCGATGAGTCGAATACAATCTGGTAGATTGGAAGCAAGCTGTCTAGAGCTAAGAGCTCAAGCCAGGAAGGCGACAGAGCAAGTTGGAGCTGTGAACTGCAACTTGCAGTATCTTAGGATATTTTGCGATTCGTGAGTACTAGTTACTCACCGACACTCTTATGGAGTGTCCCTTATAAAAGAGCCTTTAACTTTCTGAAATTCAGTCAGTTAGAGGCTTTTTTGTATGAATTTAAAAAACAAGAGTTTTAGAGCTTAAATTTTTAATATTTATAGCTAAATAATTTCAATATTAATGAACATATCATTTTGACTTTAAAATGGGCGTTGTCATGGGATTATTCTTTTAAAATAGAGGGCGTTCCGTTACAATATTGGTAATTGAACAAGTTACCTAATTCACTTAATAGTCCGTCTCAAACTTATCAATTATAAGAATGGAAGGTTGCCAATGACATTTTCCTTGGATCGAAGTAGCTTAAACAAAGAAATAGAAAAGTTTTCAACACAATTGCATGACCAAGCCTATCATTTTTTAGGTGCCAAGCAGGTTCAGTCAAATTCAAAAGGTTATCAGTTTAGTGTATGGGCACCCAATGCTTGGCAGGTATATTTACAAGGCGATTTTTCTAATTGGAAAAATCTATGGATGGAAAAACTTGATGGCGGTGTATGGAGTCTATATGTTGAAAACGCTCAAGCAGGACATTGTTATAAATATGGAATGGATCATGGAAATAATCACATTGAATATAAAATTGATCCTTACGCTATGCGATTTGAAAAACCCCCTCAAGATGCATCGATTATCGAAGATCTCACACCATTCCCATGGAATGATCAAAAGTGGCTAAAAGCACGCAAGGCTAAAGATAAATTTGACAGTCCTTTACAAATTTATGAAGTTCATCAGAGTTCATGGCGACAGCATCCCGATGGAAGATCTTATTCTTTTAAAGAGTTAGCTCACAGTTTAGTTCCTTATGTTAAAGAAATGGGTTATAACTACATTGAGTTTATGCCTCTAACTGCCTTTCCTTATGCTCCTTCTTGGGGCTATCAGGTAACCGGCTATTATGCAGTCGCTGGTCAATATGGAAGTAATGAAGATTTTAAATATTTCGTTAATTATGCTCATCAAGAAGGCATTGGTGTCATTCTTGATTGGGTACCTGGTCATTTCAATCAAAATGCGAATGCTTTGGCATATTTTGATGGTCAGGCTTGTTATGAGTATGCAGATCCTCAACGAGCTAAAAATATTAGCTGGGGTAGTTTAAATTTTGACCTTGGAAAATTACAGGTACAATCTTTTCTAATCTCAAATTTAAATTATTGGCTGTCTGAATTTCATTTGGATGGTATTCGAGCAGATGCTATTTCAAATATTCTTTATCTCGACTTTGATCAAGGTCCCTGGACGCCTAATAAATATGGAGGAAATGACAACCTTGAAGGCTATCATTTCTTACGCATAATGAATCAATGGGTTCAAGATTACTATCCTGAGGTTTATATGATTGCTGAAGAAGCCACTTCATCTAGCGGAATAACTTTGGATATTGCTCATGGAGGATTGGGTTTTGATTATAAATGGAATATGGGTTGGATGAATGATGTCTTACGGTTTTTCCAACTTCCTTACAATCAAAGGCCAGCTCAATTACGTCTCATTACTTTTGTTTTTATGTATCAATTTAAAGAACGTTACTTACTTCCTTTCTCTCATGATGAGGTTGTTCATGGGAAAAAATCCTTGCTAGCTAAAATGCCAGGTAGTCGCTATGATCAATTTGCTGATTTGAGACTTTTACATGCCTATATGTTAGCTCAACCTGGTAAAAAACTTCATTTTATGGGTAATGAATTGGGACAATTTATAGAGTGGCGCTATTATGAAGAATTAGATTGGCAAGGACTAAAGCAAGAATATAATAGTGAATATCAAACGTTTATGCGAACCATCAATAAGATTGGCTTAAATAGGCCAGAATTTTATCAATTGGATCATCATCCAGAAGGAATAACAGTTTTGGATGCGGATGATTTAGAGAGAGGATTGCTAAGTTTTATTCGTTGGTCTAAAAATAAACAATCATACTCTGTGATAATGATTAATTTTTCAAAAAATCATTATTATGATGTGGAATTAGGTGTCCCTGAAAGTGGAGATTTTCTTGTCTATCTTAATAGTCAAGCAGATCAATTTGCAGGTTATCAACAAAATTGGCAAAAGTTTTACCAAGCAAAAAATAAAAGCTGTTGTAAGCAAGATTATTGTTGTTTGATTGAAGTTCCAGCTTTATCCGTTCAATTTATTGAACATATAAATTTGCATCAAGATAGAAAGGAGAAGGATGCTAAGCAGTTAGTATCCAAACGCTAAAATGAAAGATGAAATGATTGCGATGATACTAGCCGGAGGTCAAGGAAGTAGGTTGGGCGTTTTGACCAAGCAGATTGCTAAGCCCGCAGTGCCATTTGGAGGAAGGTATCGTATTATTGACTTTGCTTTAAGTAACTGTGCAAATTCTAACATTCATAAAGTGGGGGTCATTACTCAGTACCAACCTCTAGAATTAAATGGTCATATCGCTAATGGGGAGGCTTGGGGCTTTAATGCTAGCGGTGGTGGCACAACTATTTTACAACCTTATTCATCCACTGATGGAGAAAAGTGGTTTAAAGGGACATCAAATGCTATTTATCAGAACATAACCTATATCGATTCTGTTAATCCAGAATATGTTTTAATTTTATCTGGAGATCATATTTATAAAATGGATTATTCAAAGATGTTAGATTTTCATAAAGAAAAAGGCGCTTCTTTAACAGTTGCTGTGAAACCTGTGCCTATCAAAGAGGCAACACGCTTTGGAATTATGAACACAGATAAAAATGATCGTATCGTTGAATTCGAGGAAAAACCTGATCAGCCACAATCAAATTTGGCTTCAATGGGGATCTACATTTTCAATTGGCAGAAATTACGTAACTATTTAATTGAAGATCAAGATCAAGATAATCAATTAGAAGATTTTGGTAAACACGTTATTCCACTTTATTTAGCCAATGATGAAGCATCTTATGCTTATGCCTTTGACGGTTACTGGAAAGATGTGGGAACTATTTCATCCTTATGGGAAGCAAATATGGAGATTTTGAATCAAGATCACCCACTCTATCACTCCAATCCTGATTGGCGTGTCTACTCGAATAATCCGGTTCTACCTCCGCAAGTAGTGACGGACCATGCGGCGATCTATGATTCCTTTGTTACTGATGGATGTTATGTATCAGGAGAAATTCACCGGTCTATTCTTTCCGAAAACGTAAAGGTGGGGCTGGATTCTCAGATTACCGATTCGGTGATCATGGCTAATGCTAGGATTGGAGCATCTTGTCGAATTGAGTATGCAATTGTTGGCGAGAATGCTCGAATAGCAGATGGAGCAATGGTGATTGGAACAGAAAGAGACATTGCAGTTGTCGGTTTTGGCGATCAGATAGAAAGGAAGAATTAAATGGTTCAGCATAAGACTTGTGCAATTTTAAATTTAACAGAAGACAATCAACCTCTATATCCTTTAACTTATAATCGTCCTATCGCAGCTTTGCCATTTGCGAGTCGTTATCGCATTATTGATTTTATTTTATCTTCTCTTTCTTACGCTCAAGTTCAATCGGTGGCTATGTTTATTGGTGAGTCCGGACGCTCTCTGTATGATCATATCCGCTCAGGAGCCTCATGGAATCTTGATTCACGGATTAGAGGAGGTATTTTCACCTTCTCTCAACAAGACTGGAAGGCGCGTTATCATCGAGAGAACGACCATGAAGACTACTATTATAATCATCGAATCTTCTTAGAAAGATCGAAAGCTAAGTATGTCTTTGTATCTGGATCGAAGATTATCGCTAATTTAAATATTAATGACTTACGTCAATCGCACATTAGAAGTAAGAAAGATGTAACTTTAGTTTATAAAAATGTGATTGCATCGACTATAGGGATGGACCATCCCAACGAACGCATCGTTGCGTTTGATGAAGAAAAAAATATCGTCGATCTATTACCTAACTCAGAAAAACCCGCTCTTGCATCCGTTAGTTCCAGCTTAGATATGTATTTTCTATCTGTAGACATTCTTTTAGCTTTAATTGACCGAGCTGATAGAGAAGAGCAGTATCTTGAAATAGATGATCTTATTCAGTTTTATTTATTGGATTATAGCATTCATCCTTATGAATATACTGGTTATACCGCAAATATTAATACGGTAGAAGCCTACTATCAAGCCAATATGGACATGTTAAACCATTTATCCTTTGCAGCTTTATTCCATACGGATCAGGCTGTTCGTACCAAATCCAAAAATGGAATTCCAACCTATTACCATGAGCGTTCCTATGTGCGAAATGCAATTTTAGCAACTGGAACGACCGTTTACGGTGAAGTAATCGACTCTTTAATTAATCGGCGAGTTCAAATTGGGGAGAATGCTAGTGTGAGAAATTCAATTATTCAACAAGGGGTTGAAATTGGAGAGGGAGCCACAGTAGAGTACGCCATTTTAGATAAAAATGTCGTGGTTAAGCCCGGCACAGTGATTCGTGGACGCCCTGATAAATTAATTGTAAAAGCTAAAAATGAAATTGTGGATGCAAGGGTAGATTAGGAGGATTTAAATGAAAATACTTTATGCCTCAGCTGAAGCGGCTCCTTTCTTTAAAACAGGAGGTCTAGGAGATGTCGCTTCTGCATTGCCAAAAGAGTTAGCGAAGGAACCCGAGCTTGATGTTCGTGTGGTGCTTCCTTTCTATAGTCAAATGGCTAATGAATATGCGCAACAGCTAGAAGAAATTGCACATTTTCGTTTCCAACTGGGGCAACGAAATGTCTACTGTGGAATTAAGCAATTGAAGGACCATGGAGTAACCTATTACTTCATTGATAATTTGGCTTATTTTGATCGCGCTTCTTTATATGGAGAATGGGATGATGGCGAACGCTTTGCCTATTTTTCAACTGCTATCATTGAAATGCTGGAAGTAATTAATTGGATACCAGAAATTATTCATTGCAATGATTGGCAAACGGCTATGATACCCGCTCTTTTAATCGATCGTTATCACTGGAAGGAATCCTTAAAAAATATTCGAAAAGTACTCACTATTCACAATTTACGTTTTCAAGGGATTTATGATGCATCCATGCTTTCGAATGTCTTTGGCACTGGCTTTAATACCTTTACCGACGATGGTTTGAAGTACCACAACAATATGAATTACCTTAAGGGTGGTATTAACTTTGCCGATCGAGTAACAACGGTCAGTCCGACCTACGCTCAAGAAATATTAACTCCAGAATTTGGTGAAGGTTTAGATGCAGTATTAAGGCGAAATGAATGGAAACTTAAAGGAATTATTAATGGAATCGATCTAGAAATCAATAATCCCAAGACAGACAGCTATTTGCCTTATCATTATGATCAATCAGATCTTTCAAACAAAGCTAAAGTAAAAAGCTACCTTCAAAGGCAACTTACTCTTAAACAAGATAATCAGATCCCTTTAATTGGAATCGTCAGCCGGCTGACAGACCAAAAAGGTTTGCAATTAGTTGAGCAAATTATGGATGATTTACTGCAACAAAATGTTCAAATGGTTATTTTAGGTACTGGAGACCAACACTTTGAAGATTCATTTCGCTATTTCGAGCAGAAATACCCTGATCAACTGAGAGCTTGCATTCAATTTGATCTTGGACTGGCTCAGCAAATATATGCTGCCAGCGATATTTTCTTGATGCCATCTGCTTTTGAACCTTGTGGTCTCTCGCAAATGATTGCCATGCGCTATGGCACACTGCCTCTGGTGCATGAGACAGGAGGCTTAAAAGATACTGTCGAAGCTTATAATAAATATACTGGCCAGGGAACCGGTTTTTCATTTAAAGGTTTTAACCGCGACAATTTACTTTTTACCATTAATATGGCCTTAGATATTTTTATTAATCAAAAGGAAGTTTGGCAGAAGTTAGTGAAGCAAGCCATGGGTAAAGATTTCTCTTGGACTGCACCTGCTAAAGCATATAAAGCTGTTTATGATGAACTTTTAAATACATCTGTCAATTTATAGAATTTAATTAATTTTCAATTATTAGCCTTCTAAAAATGTTTCATTGAGACATCAGTTAGATGGCTATTTGAATACTTAGGCAAAAGTCATACAATCTTTCATAAATTTTCTTAATCATTTAGTATAATTTAATAAAAAGATTGACCTCGGCCTTTAGTTGGAAGGCGGTCGATATAATTCTGTCTAGGATAGAATTAACAAAGTAGGTGAATGATTAAATGGAGAAATTTAAAATGCAATCGAGTAAACATAAAATATTTCAAGGGATCAAAAATATTTGGCGCTATTACCGAGGATGGAAGTGGTTAGTGTTTATTGCTTTATCACTTACCTTATTCTTAACCTCTTATTTGGTTTTTATTGCGAAAACGACTGATGTTAAACAACTGCAAGATTCCCTGCAAACAAAAACAGAAATCTATGACAAACAAGATCAATATGTAGGTACACTCTTATCGCAAAAAGGAAGCTATGTGACCTTAGATGAGATATCTCCCTTAATGCAAGAAACAGTTGTTAAAACTGAAGACAAGCGCTTTTATGATCACAATGGATTCGATACAATTGGAATTGGTCGAGCGTTTTTGCGTTTAGTTATTAATCGCAATACTTCTGGTGGGGGAGGCTCCACCTTAACACAGCAATTAGCTAAAAATGCTTTTCTCAGCTTGGATCAAACTTTTCAACGTAAATTAAAAGAATTGTTTCTAGCACTTGAAATTGAGAAAACTTATTCAAAAGATCAAATTCTTGAAATGTATTTAAACAATGCCTACTTTGGTAATGGAGTCTGGGGCATTCAAGATGCGGCTCAAAAATACTTTGGCATTAATGCTTACCAATTAGATCAGAATCAATCAATGGTTCTAACCGGTATCTTAAAAGGTCCTTCCTTATATAATCCAATTGATGATTATCAAGCAGCTATTGACCGACGAAATGTCATTGCTGATCTTTTGGCTGATGAAGGGGTTATCTCATTTTCTAACGCAGAGGATTACAAAGCAATGTCTATACCTCTTTTAGACAATTATGTTCCAGCCAGTTCTGGACATGAATATCCATTTTACTTTGATGCGGTGATCAATGAAGCTATTCGTAAGGTAAACATCCCTGAAGAAGACCTTATGTCCAAGGGCTATCGAATTTATACTAATTTAGATATCAATGCTCAACAAGGTCTTAATAACGCTTATCAAGAGAATGCTTATTTATTTAATGATGGGGCATATGATGCGCCGATTGTTCAAAGCGCAAGTGCGATAGTTGATACTCGTACTGGGGGAATTATGGCAATTTATGGAGGAAGAGGAGAATATGTCTATCGCGGCTTTAACCGTGCTAGCGATATGTATCGTGCTCCTGGATCGACCATTAAGCCCTTAGCAGTTTATTTACCAGCTCTTGAGAATGGATTTAATATGCATTCGATGGTTCCTGATGTTGTTAAGGCTTATGGTAAGGATCAATTTGCTCCAGAAAACTTTAATCGTCAAACGGATCCTAGAGGAGAAGTCCCCTTATACTATGCTTTATCACAAAGTAAAAATACATCCGCTGTTTATTTACTAGATAAATTAGGAATTCAAACCGCAGTCGATAAACTGCATCAATTTGGTATTGAAGTTCCCCAACAAGACCAGCAGTTGACCTTGGCCTTAGGGGCTTTTTCGACAGGAGTAAGCCCTGTGCAATTAGCCTCAGCTTATGCGACTTTTGCTAATAAGGGAATAAGAAATGAATCTTACTTTATTCGACGAATTGAAGATATTTCTGGGAAAGTTGTATATGATAACGAAAAACCTAAACGTCACTTAATCATGACCAAAACGATTGCCGCAGATATGACCAGCATGATGTTAGATACATATGGTGGCAATGGTACTGGATATGGCGCAGGCCCTAATACAGGTTTGATTGCTGGTAAAACAGGAACAACTGAAGTATCAGACGGTTCAACCCAAACGCGAGACCGTTGGATGGTTGGTTATACCCCAGATTTTGCGATAGCGACATGGATTGGTCTGGATGACGTAGAAAGTGCTAATTTGGATGAAATTATGCCAACTGGCATGGGGAGATTATTTAATAGTCAAACTTCTTACATGATGGCATACTCGCCACAAACACCATTTGATGTCAGCTACGCTTCGCAAATAGAAGCAGATACCAATGGTAAAATGGGTGGTGATTGGTTGGAAAATGTTGATTTCAACTTTGACGGAGAACTTTTTTCAACACTTAAAGAGAACGGAAGTAATCTTTGGGAAAAGGTTAAATCTTTTAGTAGTGAAAAAACACAAGAGGTTATCAATTGGATCGAAAACTTAGACCTACCTATTTAAAAAACGCCCAATAAAAATGGGTGCTTTCACCTCAGTTTGATTGAAAAAAAGACTAAAAATTGATACTATTATCATATAGAAATGAGGTTATTATGAACATTAATATTTATGATACAGCTAACACTTTAGAACGCGAATTACGACAGTTGCCAGCTTATTTGAATGTAAAATCGGCACTCGAAGAAATAAAGAAAGATCCTGAAAGCAATCAGTTGTTTGAAGAGTTTCGTCAGGTCTCACAGTCACTTCAGACAATGACTGAACAGCCGAGTGAAGAGAAAATCACAGAAGTTCAAAACTTGTATGCAAAAGTAATGGAAAACCCTTCAATTAAGAAGTTAATGGAAAACGAACAACAACTCGGATTTCTAATGGAAGAAATCAATCAAATTATTACCAAGCCACTACAAGACTTATATCAAGCGCCAACTGAATAAATTTGAATTTGGCAACTGGAAGCCATCGAACAATTATCTTTCGAGGTTCTTTCAGTTGCTTTTATCAACCAATTATTTTGGAGAGAGGAGACCGAGATGCGTTTCATGCATTTTGCTGACCTACATTTAGATAGCCCCTTTGCTGGAATGCAAAAACAATACCCTAGCTTACAAGAAGTTCTAATCCAAGCTCCATATAAGGCATTCCATCGAGGCGTTTCATACGCTATTAAAGAAGATGTAGACGCTGTTGTTATTGTAGGAGATATTTATGATACTCAAAAACAAACAATTTATGCTCAACATGCTTTTTTAAAAGAATTAGAACGACTGAAAGCAGCAGAAATCCCAGTGGTTATTTGTCATGGGAATCATGACTTTCTTAATAACCAACGCTTACTGATGCAATATCCTGAAAATGTTTACGTCTTTAAAGATGAGTCGATTGACCATATCGATATAAAGACAAATGATAATCAAACTTGTCGCTTCTATGGTTTTTCTTATAATAAACGTTGGATTCATGAGTCCAAGGCCCAAGAATTCCCTGCAAAAAACAATGAAACGGACTTTACCGTAGGTTTATATCACGGGGAATTGTTAAGTACGACGCAAAAGGGAAATTATGCTCCTTTTACATTGGAGCAACTAATCTCAAAAAATTATGATTACTGGGCTCTTGGACATATCCATCAGGCAAATACTTTATCCACATTCCCGCTTATTCAATATGCTGGTAGTCCTCAAGGTAGAAATCGCCTGGAGATTGGCGACAAGGGAGCCTATTTAGTCACCTTAGAAGTCGATCAAAAGGTAAAATCTGAATTTATTCATTTAGCTGAAATTGAATGGAGAGATGAAATCATAGAGTGTCAGGAAAACTGGCAAGTTAATGATTTGTTATGGGCGATAGAATCCTTAGTCAATAACTTTAAAGATGAGGTTGATAAGGGCCTACCTTCGAAGATTATTTCTTTAACTTTAAAAAATGCACAACGTTTGCCAATCGATATACAAGAACAAATTGAAAAAGGTGAGGTTGAATCGATACTCACTGAACCCCAGTCGATCGAAAAATTCGCGATTATTGTTAGGGTAAAGCTTGAGCGTCAAATGGTATTAGATGCCTTCGAATATGATAAAACATTAAAAACTAGCTTCCAAGCGGCTTGTCAAGATATGCAAGAAGGTAAAGCATATCATGAAAGTCTAGCAGAATTATTTGACCACCCAATTATTAAGCAAAGGATGTCAGATTTATCATTGGATGAAGAATTGAAGAAGGAATCTATTCGATCAGCACAAGAGTTAATGATTCAAGCAATCGGATTTGAATTTAAGGAGGCGATTGATAGTGAAGATTAGCACCCTTGATATCTATGGATACGGTAAATGGGTTAATCAACGCTTTGATTTAGATGATCAATTACAGTTGATTTTTGGTCAGAACGAAGCTGGGAAATCAACACTCCAATCTTTTATTCGAAGTATTCTTTTCGGATTTCCTTCTAAACATCGACGGGTCAATCAAATTAATCGCTATGAACCCAAACTTAGTGAAGTATATGGGGGCAGAATTCTTTTAAAAGAAACTAGCCATGGAGATATTTGGGTGGAAAGAACTAATAGAGGTCTAACTTTAACAGATACAAAAGGGCATGAGCTTGAACAACTAGTGTTAGATCAAATCTTAAGTGGATTAGATGAAAACCTCTTTGACTCCTTTTATGCCTTTTCACTGCAAAATTTGCAGGAACTGTCAAATGTTGATGCAGAAAAATTGGGTGATTATTTCCTATCAATCGGAACGGTTGGATCAGATAAATTTCTTTCTGTGGCTAAATATTTCGAAAAAGATCTGGGGCAACTTTATAAATTAAAGGGGAAAAATCCTAAACTTAATCAAGCGTTATTGGAATTTGAAGAACTTAGTCAATCCATTGAGAAAATGAAGCAAAATATGGCGAAGTATGATGACCTGTTCGACCAACAGCAAGCTGAAATAGATCAAATTGAAGGTCTTAATCAGTCTATTCATGATTTAGAAGAAAAGCAAAGACAATTGGATCAGTTGATGACAAGGTTTGATATTTATCAAAAAGACCTCGTCGCTCAAAGAGAGTTAGAGCAATTAGTTTTTACTAAAATGGATAAGGATATGCCAGAAAAATTAGAAGAGGCTGTTCGGACCAAAAATGATAGTCAAAAGACTATACAACAAATGCAAGAGCGTATTCACAATTTAAACAATGAAATGAGTACCCTAACCCGTCTAAATTGGGGAAAAAACCACGAAGACCAAAGGAGACAATGGTCAAGTGATACCGCCCATATTAAAAAGGTGGATTTACGTTTAGAACACGTTTTAGAAAGAATTCAAGAACAAACCAATACTATGGCTCGACTGGCTCGTGAAGGACAGTTTTATCCTGAAAAAGTAAAGAAGTCCTCAGAGTTTGACCGTGAAATCGAGCAAGGTTACGAAATTCAAGCGGCCATAGATGATTTTGAAGGACAAAAAGATTCTATTCAAGCAGAGAGAAAAGTTTTCCTAGATCAGCGAAAAGAATTGCAAACCTACTCTGTCACAGTTAGACAGCAGCACGCAAAACTAGAAAGTATGCGTATGAATGAAAGAGCTCAATTACAACAAGCTACAAATATTAGGCATTATCTTATAGGGGCTCTTTCAATCATTTTAGGACTAGCAATGGGTATTTATCATTTACTTAATCAGACAGGGGCGAATTTCCGTTGGATTGCTTTGATTTTAATCGGATTAGGTATACTTTCAACCGCTTATGTCTTCTTTGAGCATCTAAAATATAAAAAGAAATTTCATTCCTCTCCAGCAATTGAGAAAATGGCTGAATTACAAAGAAAAGAGCGCCATTATCAAGATAGAAGTCAAGAACTAGGTCAAGACATCAATCAACGAGAAGCCAATCTTCGATCGGTTGAAGAAAACTTAGTCAGAAAAAGACAAGAGCAGCAACGATGGTTAGTTGCCTTAGGCTTTTATCCAACTGCAGATGCAGAAATTGTTCTTAAATCGAATCCGGTTAAAGAGTACTTTCAAGCTGAAACAATTCGTCAACAATATGAAGAAGAGCGAAATGACCTCAATGTCGAGATTGCCAAATGGCGCAAACAAATCGCTCCACTACTTGAGCGTTTTCCTTTGGGAGATCAAAGTATCAAGGTTCTTATACACCACGTTGAAGAAACTGAAGTTTCAATCGCCCGTCAAGTGGAACGTGGTAAAGCGATGGAGGAACGTATAAGAAATGCTCAAGATATCATTGCTCAAGAGAAAAAACATCTACAAGAGCAGCAAGAAATCATTGAATCAATTTATCAATCAACAAACTCCTTTGACCAAGTTGACTTTAGACAAAAAGTTCAAGCCAATAATCAAATTCAGCAACTCAAAGAAAAACGTCACTTGTATAGTGAGCAGATTAGAGGTTATGAAAATGAGATGTCAGCTATCGAAAGTAAACAGTCATTAATCAATCAATATAATAAGGTTCAAAATGAATTAACGCTTAATAAAAGTCGTGTACAACCTCATCAATATCAGCGTGCAAATATTGAAGTGGCTTTAAATCAGCTTGAGCAAGATGGAAGTTATCAAGTCTTACAACAAAAACTGGAAGATAAGAAAGCAGAAATCATTAAATATGTTCAAGAGTGGAGTAAGAAAAAAATTGCTGTCGATTTAATCTATCAAACATTAAGACAAGGAATGGATAATCCGATTCCTGAAATGAATAAAATGGCTAATGAAATTTTTTCTAAATTAACCTATGGGCGTTATGATCAAATTAAATTGAATAAAACTGGAATCAAAGTTAAACAGTTTTCAGATGTGCTGTTTTCACCTCATGAACTTTCGCAAGGAACCTTGGAGCAATTATATGTCGCTCTACGTTTAGCTTTTATAGTGAATGCCTCTTCAATGGTATCAATGCCTATCATAATCGACGATGCTTTTGTGAACTTCGACGAAATACGTAAAGCAAGCATGTATAAAGTTTTAGAGACCATCAGTCAAAATCATCAAGTTTTATTCTTTACTTTTGATCAAATGGCTGCGGATACATTAGCGATTGATTCGATGATTAACTTAGACGAGCTAATAGAAACGAATTCAACCCAGGAGGAGAGCTAAATGAGTTTATTATATGAGATTAATGAAGGAGACGAATTTGGAATTTATGTTCTTATTAAAGCAGCAGATGTGAGAACCGCTAGAAATGGCAAACCATTTATTGCCTTCCGTTTTCAAGACCGTTCTGGATCTATGGATGGTATGTATTGGTCTGCTACTGAAGAAGAAATTAACAAATTCCAAGTCGGTAAGGTTGTTTTTCTGAGAGCTAATCGGGATACTTATCAAGGAAGTCCTCAAGTAAAAATTAAAGCACTTCGTTTAGCTGAAGAAGGAGAACCCAACGATCCAACACTTTATGTTGAACGAATTTCTATGAAAATTGATGATATAAAAGAACAGATTAATGACGCTTTATTTCTCATTCAAGAACCGAATATTAATCGAATTGTGCGAAAAATTTTGAGTGAACATGAAGAAGCTTTTTACAGCTATCCAGCTGCTAAAAGAAACCATCATGCAATGGCAGGCGGTTTAAGTTATCATACTGTTTCTATGTTGAAAATTGCTAGAGCACTTTTGGCTATCTATCCGCAAATAAATTCTAGCCTACTTATTGGTGGACTGATACTTCACGATATCGGCAAAACAATTGAACTATCTGGAGCTATCTCAACCGAATATACTTTTAAAGGTAAAATGTTAGGTCATATCGTCATTATGTCAGAAATGATTGAACAAGTATGTCAACAAATTGGTATTGATCCTAATAAAGAAGCCGTTGTTTTATTAAAGCACGTTGTACTAGCACATCATGGTAAATTGGAATATGGTAGTCCTGTTCAACCGCGTATTCTTGAAGCAGAAATTCTTCACCATATTGATAATTTAGATGCTACTGTTAATATGATTTTGTCTGTTTTAGATAAGACACAAGAAGGTCAAGAAAGTGCTCAAATTTTCCCATTGGATCGTCGTAGTTTTTATAAACCAAATTTCAGAAAGTAGGCAAATAAATGACAGATAATAGCAATCCAAAGAAATGTAATTGCAAAAATCATGCGTCTAATCATGAGAGTCAATGCCAAGTTAATCATTCTAAATCGAACTCTGAGCACTTATGTGGATGCCATCATCATGCAGAACATAACTACCATCATGGATGTGGTTGTCACCATGAACAAGTAGAAAACCCTCAAACTGATCTTGGTTTTTCTCTATTCTTTGAAGGAGAAATTAATGCAACTCCGGAAGCAGTATGGAACCATTTGACTGATAATGAATACTTATCTAAGTGGAAGTCAGATATGAGGATGATTGACTGCAAACCAGGTGGGTCATTTAAAGTAACAAGAAATGGACAAGCGCATCATTTGATGTTAACAGATGTTGAAGAAGGACATTTATTGGCCTATTTATGGAAAAATGACGATATGGTTCTAACAATTGATCCTGGAGAAAAAGATACTACGCTCTTTACTTTTGAATATTGGTTTGCTGATAGAGAAGAAGCCAATGCTGAGGATGTAGCTCCATGGATTATAAATCTTTATGAACTTGAACACTTTATTGTTCATAATGAATTAATGGATACTAAAGACTTGCCGAAAGCATTGATGGCAGAAGTTAATAACTTAATTAAAGAGCAAAAATCACGTGAAACGCTTTAATATTTTAATACAGTAAAACAAAAAAGGTTGAGGATTTTCCTCAACCTTTTTATATTTAAAATAGTTTCTATTCGGCTGGCGCTTCTTCAGCAGGAGCCTCTTCAGCAGCAGGTACTTCCTCAGCAGAAGCATCCTCTGGTTGGTCAGCTAAATTGATTAAATCATCTACTGCATTTTTTAATTCAGGATCTTCAATCTTTAAGTCAGAGTTTTTAATAAGCTCTCCGACAATTCCATAGGTAAAGTTAGAGTCAGCATACTTACTTTGTTTATATGCTTCAACTACTTCTTCTTTACTCTCTTCTAATGGTTTCTTTTCACCATTGTTGATTGTTTTAATAACGTGGTAGCCAAATTCAGATTGAACAGGTTCGCTCGTCATTTCTCCATTAGCTAAAGACTTAACTGCTTCTTCAAATTCTGGAACCATTTGTCCTGGCGAGAAAGGGGCTAATAATCCACCATTTTCTGCAGAACCATCTTTAGATAATTCTTGAGCAACGGTATCGAATTCTTCGCCATTATTGATGCGTTCAATAGCATTTAAAGCTTCTTCTTCCGTATCAACTAGAATATGCTGTGCTTCCATCATTGGTTGGTAATCATTATCATAGAAATTTTGAATGGCTTCATCTGACATATCGATGCGACCTTCAACAATTTCTTGTAAAAGATTACGGATATATAATTGGTATTCATATTGTTCAGCGCTACCTAATTGTTGGTAAGATAAGAATTGTTGGAATACCTCTTCTCCACCTAATTCTTGAATTTGTGACTGAACTTCTTCAGCAGCTCTTGTTTTAGCTCCTTCAGCGTCTTCTACATTTTCAATTAAAACAGCTTCAATAATTTTTGAGCGTAGAGCAGTAGAGCCAAATTGTTCTTTCATATCTTGATAAAAATCTTCAGCAGTGATAGTTGTCTCTCCAATAGTGGCAATTACACCCTCTTGAGCTGAAACGCTTGTTAAATTCGGCAATGCAACAAGTGCGACACTTGCTGCTGTTAAAATCCAAGTACGGATTGATTTTTTCATATTAATTTTCACTCCTATAGTTCTACTATAATTTGCTATAACATAAGCATAAATATATCTTAACACTTAATGATTAGAAAAGATAATATAAGCTAGAAATTCTAAAAAACATCATAATTTTTATAAATTAAAACCTGAATTTAATTCTTATATGAGTTTAAATTAGCTGAAGACATTCCCTCAATATCTTCATTTAATTGCTTAACATTTTCTTTAATTCTTCTTATTCTAGGTTCTGTTTCATCCATGACTTTTTGTTTAGTTTGATTGGTTAAATGAGAAATAAAGTCCATAGTTTGCTTAGCTTCTGCAGTCAATGACTGAATAGCTGAATGAAAACGGGCATAGTCTTGATCAACTTGTTGGAAATCAACTTTAAAATCTTTATAAGTCTTTTTTAGTTGATGTCTTGTTTTCTCACCAGATTGTTTAGCATTCATTAACCCCGCTAGTACTCCAAGAGCTAAGCCAGTTAGAAAACCTTGTGGGAAATTTTTCATACTAATCGCCACTTTCTATTGTTTGTTTAATTGATGCTGCCAATTGCTGAAATTCATCCTGAGTGTAACCATCTGAATGGTCTTCAAAATGTAATTTAAATCCTTCTTCTTTATGATAACGTGGAATCAGGTGAATGTGTGAATGGAAAACAGATTGATAGGCGACTTCTCCATTGTTATTGAGAATATTCATGCCCTTAACACCTGGTATGCTTTTTTTAATGGCGTCGGCAATTTTCGGAATTCGACTAAAAACGGTACTTGCTAACTCTGGATCATACTCAAAAATATCTTTAACATGTTTCTTTGGTATGACTAAAGTATGTCCTTTGGTAACTTGAGTGATATCTAAAAAGGCAAAGACCTCATCATCTTCATAGACCTTAGCGCTAGGAACCTCTCCGTTGATAATCTTACAAAAAATACAATTTGTCATTTTTCTCTCTCCTTTAACTTACGTCTTGTCTCTATAGCATATCATAAGGATTTTAGAAAACGCTATTAATAACATCTTAAAATGAGTCTTCATAAAAAATTCATAAGATTAGCGTGTTACAGGCTTAATTTCATTAAATATTCCATTTTAACTCAAGCCTCCTTTAAACTAGCTATGATATAATAGTTATGTTGAAGAAGGATATATTATAGATATAATAACAATTACATGGGAGGTAGAATGAATTTGAATAAAAGTAAATTTCAAAAAATGTACCTGCTCTTAACTCTTTTAGGCATTTTCCTGGTTTTTAATTTAAATCCTTTAGCAATAGTTCACGGCCAAGAGGAAACGACAGAAGAGCAAGTAGGGATAGAGCAAACTGACGAGCCGTCTAGTCAAGAAATTTTTGAAACAAGTAATGAAGCTGTTTTTGACCCTCTACCTGATGTCGGTCTATTTAAGCAACTCATTCCTTATGTGCATTATTTAAATTATCAATACGTGGGAGATGGAAGTGAATACTTTACTAAAGATATCATCATGGAATTCATGCCTGATGCAAATGGAGTTTTTCAAGTCGCAGAGTTTACAGATACAAAAGCCGTAGCCTACGTTTATCAAATTAAGCCCGATGGTCTATATGAACTCGCTTACTTTGATAATTATACGGTAGTGGAAGACCTGAGGTATTCCGCTGATGCTTCAGATGACAATGTTTCACTCATTCTACCTGTAGATATAAGTGAAGGAACAATTTTTAAATCAGGCTATCAAGAAGAAATTAAGAAAAAAGTAATTGGTAGGGTGGACTCGCTAACAATTGGTCAAGAAATTTATACTGATGTTTTGCTTGTTGAAGAGATGGCAAAGAATAACGGAGATACAATCCGTATCTATTATGCCAATGACGCAGGTTTGATTTTAATTGAGCGTCTTCATCCAGATGGCACAACCACACCAATAATTTACCTTAGGTCTAGACAAGGTTCAATCATGGACCAATAGTGGATAATTTTTACAATCTTATTTTTATAATAGGACTAGCATCATTAATTGTTAGTCCTTTTTTATTGGCTTATTTCTTGCTTTTAGCAATTTGAGTTTGGTATAATAGGTAATCGTTAGGCCGCCGTAGTGTAATGGATATCACGGAAGATTCCGGTTCTTTCGATGGGGGTTCGATTCCCTCCGGCGGTATTTGTAATAAAGCTAAAGATTTTTAGCAAAAAATCTCATATTTTTTTAAAAAATACTTTTTAGAGAGTTCAGCCAGATTGGCTGTTTTTTATTTTAAATTAGACTAGCTAGAATAAGGGGATTGACTAGACAATCGCACAAGGGTTGACTAAGATTTAACTAGTTATAAGACAAGCAATTAGAAAGGAAAACTTAGAAAATTAAAAAGCCCATTTTTAAGAGTAAGTTTATTTCTTATTACCATTCTTGTATTAGCTGCTTGTGATAGTACCAATAAAACAAATATTGCAAGTGATGCTTATAAGATGTCAACTTATACTCTTATTAAGGCTGCTCAAGAAGGTAATCAAGATAAACAAAATATTGATTTAGATAATCCCTCAAATATTTATGAAAAGGAAAAAAGCGCTAAAAAGTAACAACAAAAGATAAAACGACTAGTAGAAAAACCACTACCAAAGATAAATAAATTAAGTTTGTAGTTATTTTTTAAAAGAATAAGGGCAAAAAAGAAAATTATATAGAAAAATCACTAAGACTAGTCATAAATGTTAGACGATAATACATATGTGACATAAAACAAATAAAAATAGGGAGCTTCTGT